>DASRKU010000310.1:0-9588 GCA_035648815.1 Verrucomicrobiia bacterium
GATGTAACCATCCCCCAGACATTGGATATGGCATCCCTGAAAGAAAGCCGTCCCGCCGCCAAAAATAAAATCAACATGGCCGGCGATGTAACAATCCTGGTACCCGTGCCGGCCGCGATTATCCAGAATCGTATCCTGCCATCCGAGAAAACGGCATTTGCGAAATATCACCCGGTCGCCCTCCACGCGAATGGCCAGTGCCTGCCCGACTGCGCCCGCGGAGTTTTCGAAGGTGACGTTCTCCGCCGTGAAATCATCGGCATCGACGACCGTGGATGCGGTGCGAAAAGTGCCCATGGGTTTGCCGTCGGGACCGGGCATGCGGGCGTTCAAATCATATGTGAGCACTGACGCTCCGGGTCCGTCGCCGAGCAGGTGAAAGAAACGCTTCTCACGCTGGATATAGACCAGCTCCTTGTACGTTCCGGGTTTGATATGGATGAACACGGGAGCTTCGGCCGTTCCGGCAGGCACAGCCATCACGGCTTCTTGCACCGATTTGAATTGTCCGCTGCCATCGGCGGCGACGAGCAGATTCGTGGGAGCGGCTGGGCAGGGACTGATCCACGACGACGAGAGGATCGTTGCCGCGACAATGAGGCGTCCTTTCCGGCAGGCGGCGCGAAGCATTCTTTTGAAGATCACGGATTCCATACAAGAACGCTTTTAGAGCAGACACAAGCGTATTTTCCTTTCACCGGAAGGGCCGTTGCCGCGCGTCCTGCCGCCAGGTTTGCGCGCCAGGAGGATTATGAAGTTTACACCAGCGAACGCTCATGCTAGGCCTATGTGCACAACATCAGGGCAGTGAACAATCGTCATGACCACTGAAAGCTTTTGACCCGACCAGACTTTTAATTCCCCAGACTCATGAATAATCCCTCCGTCACATCCAAGCTGAGCCGTCGCCGGTTTCTGGCGACCACTGGCGCGGCAGTTCTTCTCCCCACGGTGTTGCCCGGCTGTGCGCTCGGCAGGGGATCCAAACCGGCGGCTTCCAACCGCATCACCCTGGGAGTTGTCGGCTGGGGCATGCAGGGCCCAGGCAATACACGCCAGTTTCTGGCCCTGGATGATTGCCAGGTCGTCGCGGCATGCGACCTGGACAAGAACCATTTGAATAACGCCGTCGAGACCATCAATTCCCACTATGGGAACAAGGATTGCAAAGCCTATTCCGATTACCGGGAATTATTGAGCCGCGGCGACATCGATGCGGTGATGCTGGCCGTTCCGGACCACTGGCATGCGCTCGTGGCGGTCGAGGCGGCCGGCCGAAAGAAGGACATTTATGGCGAGAAACCGCTAGCGCGGACCATCGCCGAGCAGCAGGCCATCGTGAAGGCAGTCCAGGCAAATGGGCGGATCTGGCAAACCGGCTCCTGGCAGCGGTCGGTCGCCAATTTTCATAAAGCCGCAGAAATCGTCAGGAACGGCCTGATCGGAACGGTGACGCACGTGAATGTCGGGTTGCCTCAGGGCCACACGGATTTCGCCAAGACTCGCGACCGGATGACTCCGACCGCTCCGCCGCCGGAGCTGGATTACGAGACATGGATCGGGCCTTCGAAAATGGAACCTTATATTTGCGGCCGCGTGCACATGAACTGGCGCTGGAATTACAATATTGGCGGCGGCCAGTTGCTGGATTGGGTCGGGCACCACTGCGATATCGCGCACTGGGCATTGGATCTGGACCGCTCCGGTCCGCTGGAAATCGAGGGTCACGGCGATTTTCCGCCTGCCGATGCCGTGTGGAACACCTGCACGAAATATCGCGTGGAACTAAAGTACCCAGGCAACCTCACCATGACCATCGCCGGCGGTTGGCCTGACATCAAGATGGGTACAAAATGGATTGGCACTGAAGGATGGGTTTATGTCAACCGCGGCGAATTCCAGGGGTCCAACCCCGACTGGAGCGAATACAAGGAACTGCCCGAAGAAATGCGCCGCATAAAACTCTACCGGTCCAGAAATCATCAGCGCAATTTTCTGGATTGCGTGAAGTCCAGGCAGCCCACCATCACGCCCGTTGAGACGGCCCATCATTCGACCATCCCCGGCCACCTCGGGCTTATCTCAATGTTGACCGGTCGCAAGTTGAACTGGGATTCGAGCAAGGAAGTGATCGTGGAGGATGCAGAGGCCAGCAAGCTTCTGACGCGGTCCTATCGCCTGCCCTGGAAATTCGAATCGATTGCGCAGCTATAACCACGGATGGACACGGATGACTTAAAGCTGTCGAGTGTCGAGTGTCGAGTGTCGACAGCAAAAGGGAAGAGTCCATCCTCGACGCTCGACCCACGGCCCTCGACTGCGTGTTCAGCATCCGTGTCCATCCGTGTCCATCCGTGGTTAAACATTTCTTCCTTGTTTGTTGCCACGGCAGTTTCGGTGCTGTGCTCATCCGCGCAGCCCTTCAAGGCGGGCGAAAGCCCGGCGGACCATCTTCCACCCCACATTACGCGGCTGACCACTTTCGGTGAGCGCGCGGACTGGTCGCACGACGGAAAAGCAATTCTCTTCATGTCCAAGATGTTCGGCGACGCGATGGAAATCGACCTCGCGACGCGGAACATTCGAAACCTGACGGACCATTATCCGCATCCGGGCTATACGCGCGCGCTTTACCTGGCCAATGGTGATATTCTTCTCACCGGCCCCGAATCGTTCGATCCCACAAAGACCGACTGGGCAAGAAGGCATTGCTGGCTTTACGTGCTGGATAAGTCGCTCTCCAAACCTGCCGTCCCGCTCGGCCGCCTCTGCAGCGAAGGCCCGGCCGTGTCCCGGAAACATATGCACATCGCCTGGACCCAATGGTCGGAATCGACCGACCAGCAGCCGCCTGCCACGTCAAAAATCCGGGAAGCCGATATCGTCTACGAGAACGGCAAACCCGCGCTCAAAAACGAAAGAACCATCCTCGACAACAGCGCGCTGCCGTTTCCGTGCACGCTGGAAACCCAGAATTTCCGACCGCCCGACGAGACGGAACTGACGTTCAGCGCGTACAACCCGCCGGGGACGGAGAGCGATGTCTGCAGCGTGAACCTGGCGACGCGCCAGGTCACCAATTACACCCATTCGCCGAATGAATATGACGAGGTGGAAGGGATCTATCCCGACGGCCGGCACGTCCTGGTGGAGTGCGACCGGCAAAACCACCTGGGGCCGCCGGGAATCGATATTTGGAAATTGGCGCTGCAGGAAAATGGGCCTTATGAGCGGCTCACGTTCTTCAGCGATTTTCCCGGCTACAAAGCTTCCAATCCTGTCGTCAGCGATGACGGCCAATTCTTTGCTTTCCAAATCGGCCTGGCGCGGAATGCGCCCGGGGTGGGCCATGGCCTGTTCGTGTACGACATTCAAAAAGCACCTCAGTCGGCGCACTGACAAAAAGTCCAGGCTTGCATTCTACAGCAGGACAACTAATTTGTTCGGCTCCCGTTCCGGAGAGCCGGATCGGTGGTGAGTTATCTCGGCACATTCTTTATGGCAACAGCAAACGATCTTCGCCGTGGCATGGCGATCAACTATAATGGGGATATCTGCGTGGTTCAGGACAGCCAGCATCGCACTCCCGGCAATCTCCGCGCTTTCGTCCAGGCCACCCTCCGCAGCATCCGCTCCGGCAAATCCTCTGACGTGCGCTTCAGCTCCACGGAACGCATTGAGCCGGTCCCAATGATCACCCGGCGCATGGAGTTCAGCTATAAGGATGGACAGGATTACGTGTTTACCGACCCGGAAGACTACGAGACGGTCACAATCAATCCGGAACTTGTCGGCGACGCCAAGAACTTCCTCGTTGAAAACGCTGGGGTGACCATCACGTTCGTCGAGGAAAAAGCTGTTTCCATCGAGCTGCCGCCCTCTGTTACGTTGGTTGTGGCCGATGCCCCGGGAGGCATCCGAGGTGATTCGGCCAATAACGTCCAAAAAGCTGTCGTCCTGGAAACTGGCATCACGGTGCAAGCCCCGCTCTTCATTAAAACGGGCGAGAAGATCAAGGTGGATACTCGCACGGGCAAATACATGGAACGCGCCTGACGCCTTGGCAGGGCTTGCGCCGTCCGCATCGCGCAGCAGCTGCGCCATTCCTTTGCAGCAGTCGAGGTGACGAGACTCAAACCCTCTTCTGGTGGTGCTGGCATCTCATTTAGTCAGAGACTCCTCCTGCCTTCGCAAAGCTTCGGCACGGCAAGCACGTCGTCTGCTACGAAGACCTCCTAAACCCGAACTTCTTCCCTATCGCCAGCGAGCGCCGCAAGGACCCAATCCCGCCGGTGGTTGTCGGATGAGAAAGTGAGGCGGCCGCGACACACGCCGCCGCGCGCAGGCAGCGCTGCAATTCCCAGTTCTCGTGCAACCCCAGCAACATCCCCGCACAGAACGCGTCGCCGGCCCCCGCCGTGCCCGCAATTCGCGTTGGAGGCAAACGGACAGAAGGTTGCCAGGCCCGCTCCCCGCCTGCCCTGGCAGCCAAGGATCCTTCCGGGTAATGCACCACCACCAGTTCCCGCACCCCTAATTCGAGTAGCGCCCTTGCGGACCGGCTCAGCGCGTTCACGTCGGGCCGGCCCTGGCCGTCCCGACAACATATCCCGGTGATCTTCCCCGCCTCGAATTCGTTCAGAATGCAATAATCGGCATGCTTCAGCGCCGGCGCGATAACTTCGGCAAAAGCCGGGCTGTCCACGCTTGCCGCATCGACGCTGGTCTTCACCCCTGCCTTCCGCGCCTTTGCCAGCAGCCGGGCAGCGCGGGTGCCAAACCTCCCATCGGGCTTGTCCATTTCATCCAGCAGGAGCAAATATCCGAAATGAAAAATGCGGGCCCCAATGTGATCGAAATCCAAATCGTCTCCACGCCAAAGCGCATTGGCTCCGCGGCAATGAAAAAACGTCCGCCGCCCGGCGCTGCGTTCCGTCATGACATCGGTGAACGAAGTGGATGCCCGGGAGGTCGATCGGAGGTGGCGCGCATCGATTTGGTGTCGCCGGCAGTCCTGGAGGATTTGTTTTCCAAGCCGATCGTTGCCGACCAGGCCTGCCCCCAGGAGGGGGAAGGGCGCGCCGGACCGGGCCAGTGCCATCAGCACATTGTATGCGGCGCCTCCGGTCCCCTGGTATTGGCTCAGGATATTGGCCAACTGTTCGGGCTGTGGATAGGTGTCGACCACTTTGACATAGTCCACCAGCCAGTTCCCGCCTGCCATGACACCGCGCCGCGGGGTTGATCGAGTTTTCATGCAACAACGGATGGATAAAGCCAGGTAGGGCTGCGCTGCGCGCAGCCGCGGCCCCCATCATTCGAATCGCAGGGCCGCTGGCAAGGCTTTTTGGATCGAACGGCCCGGCGGTCCGGATTTTGCCAGGGCAAGTATTCCTTTCCAAATATTAGCGGTTTGGTAATCCTCTTTCATGCCAGAGACGCTGCATAAGGGAGAGAGAGTGTTCCGGGGAATTCCCGTTTCGGCGGGGGTTTGCCGGGGCAAGATCCTGCTTTTCGGCAAGGTTCAGCACAGCATCGTCAAACGGCAGATCGAGGAAGCCCAATTGCCCGAGGAGTTGAACCGGCTCGAAAAGGCGCTGGTCCAGACACGCCAGGAAATTCTCGATGTTCAACACAAAGTCAGCCAGGCGATGGGCGCCGAAGAAGGAAGCATCTTCGACGCGCACCTGCTCGTGCTGGAAGATCGGACGTTAATCGACGAAGTCGTGCGCGTTATTTCCGGCGAGAAAGTAAACGCGGAGTACGCCTTCCACCACGTCGCCGAGCGTTACGCGACGACGCTGGCCGCGATCGAGGATGATTACCTGCGCGAGCGCGCGACGGACATGCGGGACGTGACCGGGCGTGTCCTCAACAACCTGACGGGCCGGCACGAGGAAGTGGACCTCCGGCACCTGCCCGAACCGTGCATTCTCATCAGCAGGGACCTGACTCCGTCGAACACCGCGCAGATGGACCGCACCAAGGTTCTTGGCTTTGCGACCGACATTGGCAGCAAGACTTCCCATACCGCCATCATGGCCCGCTCGTTGAGAATCCCGGCGGTCGTGGGCCTTAAAACGGCCAGCGAAGAAATGGAGAACGGCCAGTATGCGCTCCTGGATGGCTTCAACGGGATCATCATCATCAACCCGACGGACCAGACGCTTTTTGAGTACGGCCAACTCATCCGCAAGCAGGTCACGCTGGAGGAAAAGCTCCGGGATATTCTCCTAAAACCCGCGGTGACCCTGGATGGTCACCGGATTTTCCTTTCCGCGAACATCGAACAGGCGGCCGACACGCAGGGAGTGGTCGAGTGCGGAGCCGAAGGAGTCGGGTTGTTCCGCACCGAATATCTGTACATCAGCCGCGATCACCTCCCGAGCGAGGAGGAACAGTATCAAGCCTATCGGCAGGTGGTTTCGGAATTGAAACCGCACGCGGTGGTCATCCGCACCTTCGACCTGGGCGGAGACAAGTTCCTGTCCCACCTGCAAGTGCCCACCGAGATGAACCCTTTCCTGGGCTGGCGCGCCATTCGCTTTTGCCTGCAGCAGCGGGAAATCTTCCGCAACCAGCTTCGAGCCATCCTGCGGGCCAGTGCCGAGGGAAATGTCAAGATGATGTACCCCATGATCTCCGGCCTGGACGAATTGAACCAGGCCAACGCGCTCGTCGATGAGTACAAGGCCGAGTTGCGAAAGGAAGGCGTGCCCTTCGACGAGCATATGGAAATCGGCGCGATGATCGAAATCCCTTCGGCGGCGCTGATCGCTGACAGCCTGGCAAAGCGCGTCAAGTTCTTCAGCATCGGCACCAACGACCTGATCCAATACTCCCTCGCCGTGGACCGGATGAACGAGAAAATCACGCACTTGTACGAGCCGACTCACCCGGCCATCCTGCGCCTCATCAAGATCACGATTGATGCGGCGCGCCGCAACAAAATCCAGGTCAGCGTCTGCGGCGAAATGGCCGGAGACCCGGTGCTCGCGCCGTTGCTGCTCGGCCTCGGAGTCGATGAACTCAGCGCCGCGCCTTCGCTGGTCCCCCAGATCAAGTTCATGGTGCGCCGGTTGAAGATGTCCGAAGCCACGGCCCTTGCCGAGTTTGCCATGGGCTGCGAATCCCCGACCGAGATCCTCGCCCATTGCCAGGAACTCGCGCGCCAATCCGCGCCGAGTTTGTTCGAAGAAAAAAGGTAGGACGAAGCGCTCGGAGTGGGGACGGCTCGTCCCCATAAATCCGAAAACCCTCACCCCAACCCTCTCCCGTCCGACGGGAGAGGGAGAAATGATTGACGCGTTTGTTGCAAAGAGACGCCCTGAATCCATTCCATCGCGTCAAATGCTCCCCCTCTCCCATCGGATGGGAGAGGGCCGGGGTGAGGGTTCGTTCCTCTCACCTCTCCAGGATTTCCGCCGCGCGCCGGCGCGCCATTTGCACCAGCTCCCAATCCGAAGCCAAATCCGCGAATCGGAACGGGGGCAACCCGCTCTGCTGCGGACCCAGAAACTCGCCCGGCCCGCGCAGCTTCAAGTCCGCTTCGGCAATCCGAAATCCATCGTTCGTTTCCTCCAGGATCTTCAGCCGCGTCCGCGCTTCCGGAGTCGTCGCCGACGAGATCAGGATGCAATACGAATTCTGCGGACCCCTCCCGATCCGCCCGCGCAACTGGTGCAACTGCGCCAGGCCGAATTGCTCGGCATTCTCAATCAGCATCACGCTCGCATTCGGCACATCCAGGCCCACTTCAACCAGCGAAGTGGCCAGGAGCACCTGGACGGTGTTGGCGCGAAACCCGGACATCACCGCGTCTTTGTCGGGCGCCTTCATTCGTCCGTGCAAAAGCCCCACATTGTACGGCCGCAGCAATTCCTGCAGCTTCTCGTGTTCCTTCGTCACCGCCTTGACCCCCGGCTGCCCAGTGTCTTCCACCCGCGGATAAACCACGTACGCCTGGCGTCCTTCCGCCAGCTTTTCGCGGACGAAAGACCAGACCTTGGGCAGCGTGGCGACGTCCCGAACAACAGTCTTGACCCGGCCGCGTCCAGGCGGCGGCGCATCCACCACCGAAATATCCAGATCCCCGTAAATCGTCAGGCCGAGCGTCCTGGGGATCGGCGTGGCTGTCATCACCAGCAGGTGCGGGTATCGGCCTTTGCGGACCAGTTGTTCGCGCTGTCCCACACCGAACTTGTGTTGTTCATCGATGATGACAAGCCCCAGGTCAGCCGGTGAAAAAGCTGCTTGGATCAATGCATGCGTCCCGATGTACATGGTGCCCTTGCCGTTTCCCCTTTCACCTCCCACCGCGCGCTTTTCCTTCTGGTTCTGCGTTTGCAATTGCACCTCCACGCCCAGCAGCCCAAACCATTTGCTGAAATTCATGAAATGTTGGCCTGCCAGAATCTCGGTCGGCGCCATCAATGCCACCGAATAGCCGCTCTCAATCGCCATGAGAGCGGCGCAGCCTGCGACGGCGGTTTTTCCTGACCCGACGTCTCCATGGAGGAGCCGCCGCATCGGGTGCTTCCCCCGCATATCCGCGCGGATTTCCCGCAGGACGCGCGTTTGCGCTTCAGTCAATCGAAACCCGAGTCCCGCAAGAAAGGGTTTGATCAATCGATTATCACCGCCGCAGGGCAGCGCCGGCGCGTGGCTCTCGAAATTTGCGCGGCGCCGCTGGATCTGCAATTGCATCTCGATCAACTCGTCCAACGCCAGCCGCCGCCGCGCAATTTCGATGTCCTCAAAAGTCTCCGGGAAATGCAGCATGTGAAGCGCATTCGAAAACGTGGGAAACGCGGCCCCGGCAAAATGAGGCGCGCCAGGAGCTCCCGGCTCGGGAATTTTGGATTCATACTGCTCCAGCGTCCGCCAAATCAACGAGCGCAGCCAGCGTTGGGGCAATCCTTCGGTTAATGGGTACACCGGCGTGATCCGATTCAGGTGAATCAATCGTTCCTCGCCCGAATCGATCACTTCGGTCTCCGGGTGGTCCATCGTGCGCGGTTTCAACGACAGAGGTTTGCCGAACACAACCACCTCGTCGCCGACCTGGAAATATTTCTCCATGTAGGGCAGGTTCCACCACCGGCAATGCAGCCGGCCGCTGCCGTCGGAAAGAATGAGTTCAAAAACGGATTTCTGACCGCGATGAAACCGTTTCACCCCCATGGCGACGACCTGGCCGCGAGTCGTCGAAGGTTCCTCGAGCTGCAGCTCCCCGATGGGCCGGAATTGCCGGCGATCTTCGTAACGGCGAGGCCGATGCAGCAACAGGTCCTGGATCGTGAACAGGTTCAGGCGCGCCAGTTGCGCGGTCCGTTCGCCCCCGACACCCCAGAGCGTGTTGACGGACCTGGCGAGCGGTGAAGAGACCTGGGTTCCTGGCGACACCGTCATTGTCCCGCACCATACTCCAGTCGAGAGTCGAAGGTCGAGAGTCGAGAGGAATGTTCTCACAACGGCGTGGCCGCGTCTCGTGAGAGCGCGGCTAACTCTTTAGCTTCCTTTTTTAGCCACAGAGGGCACGGAGACCACAGAGAAAAGTTATGGGGACGAGCCGTCCCCACTCCGCAC
>DASRKU010000311.1:0-5995 GCA_035648815.1 Verrucomicrobiia bacterium
CCACCGTGATCCAAACCCACTGCGGTGTTTGGGTCGGCATCTCCTCCCCAACGATCAATTGTTCCAGCTTCCAGGAAGCCACTTTGTCGCCCGGCTTGAAATCGGCATACTGCTGCCCGGGATTGAAAGAGACGTTCTTCACCAATTCCTTCATCGGAGTCGGTTCGGAAGCCGCTCCCTCGGCACTCACCGCGGTCAACCCCAGCACGCGCGATTTGCCGATCAACCGAATCGTCCTGTTCACCACAGGATTGGTCTGGCTCACCTGCTCCAGGTTGACGACTCCTTCGACAACAGTTTCGGCGCGAAGAGCCCACTCGAGGGTTTTTTGAGAGGGGTCGAACGCCGGCGGCCTGGCCCAATCAATGGAAGCGATCGGCTGCCCGCCTTGCCTGGATCGCCGGAGATTGTCGAGATCCAACCGGGCGCGAACCCCGGCAAGGATGGTTTTTGCATCCAGCGGCACGTTTTGATTCAGCCCCTGCAGGTAGCCAATGTCCGTTGCGTCCAACACAACCCACCATTTGCCCGAGTCGGGCGCAAAAAGGCCGACCAGGCCCGAGGGAAGCGGATTCTTCATCCGCTGCAAAAGCGTGCGCGCGCCTTTGGCGTCGGTAAACCGGTATCCCTCAGGAATACGCACTGTGGCAAAATCGCCCAGGGGCGCCTTGCTGGGCCCCAGGATCCAGTTCGGATCATCATTGGCTGGCGACACAGGCACGAGCGAGAAGGAATCTGCCCGGCTGGACTGAATTGTTAATATGATGGAGAACGCCAAAAGAAGCTTCAATGAATACTTCCCGAGGTGAATCGGTGAGAAAACTCGCATATTCGCAGCTAGCACAAAAACAACATGTTCCGCTGGGTCCGGTAACACTATCCAACTACAGCCTAAGCCATTTTGAGTCAATACGTTTTTTTACGTACGGCGATGACGTAAAAACCACATTATGAGCGTGTAACACACGCTCGCAAATGGACTTCCAACACACGCTCCAAAGTCTTTCGGGGGGCTTCAAACGAGCTCAATTGCCCCCCTTTTCCAAACGTTCACCCGCCTGCAAGCGCAGTTTGGGCGCGCCACCCCCATCGAGAGGATTCATCTCAAACCGGCTTGCCTCCAGCGCCCGCAACATTTTCCCGATGAGCTCCAACACGGCCAGGATATCCAGGTTTTCCCGAACAGGCGCATACGGACTGAGGTTCGACTCGGCCAGTTTGAATAGAGCAGCGGAGGGACGGAGCCGTCGCTTCTGTAAATGCACAAACGCGCCGGCAAGCTGAATCAGCCCTTTGTGAAACGCGTAATCAGGACTGCTCTTTCGCGCCAGCCAGAGTTGTTCCAGGACATCATGCGCCTCGAAAAACTGTTCGCGATTGAAATAATCGAAGTACGCCAGGTAATGCGGATCCAGTCCCCGCCCCCGGAAGGGTTCAATCATTTCCGAAATTCGATCGCTCTTGTGGGTCACAACAGCAAAATACCGTCTCAGCACCCAAACCGGAAGAGTTTCCTTCGGGGCGTTGACATCCATGCGTTGGTCGGACACTCTGCCTGCATGGCAGCAAAACCTGCTTTGGGACGTGGATTGAGCGCTCTTCTGGGCGGATCTCCTGCCTTGGCCAAGGCGCCTCTCGCGACAACGGCGCCAGGGCCGGCGCTTGATTCGGCATCCGTTCCCCCGGTGAATTCCGAAGACCGCGTCGAGCGGATTCCGCTGGGCCGGCTTCGGCCCTGCGCCCTGCAGCCGCGAAAGCATTTTGCGCCCGAAGCCCTCCAGGAGCTTGCCGATTCCATTCGTGAGCGAGGGATCCTTCAACCGCTCATCGTTCGGAAACACGGCGAGTATTTTGAGCTGATTGCCGGAGAACGGCGCTGGAGGGCTGCCCAGCTTGCCGGCCTGGCTGATGCCCCTGCAATCGTCCGCGAAGCTGATGACCGCGCGGTCCTGGAACTCGCGCTGATCGAAAATCTCCAGCGGGAGAATCTCAACGCGATCGAGGAAGCCCAGGGTTACAGCCAATTGATCGGGCAATTCCAGCTCAAACAGGATGAGATTGCGGCGCGAGTCGGAAAGAGCCGCGCCGTTGTCGCAAATGCGCTCCGCCTGCTCAAACTCGCGGCCCCGATCCAAAGCGCGATCCGCGACGGCCGCCTCTCGGTCGGCCATGCCAAGGTGATCCTGGGAATCGCCGGCGAAGAGCAGCAGCAACTTGCCGCCAACCGGATCCTGAAAGAGAACCTCAATGTGCGGCAGACGGAAGCCATGGTCGCCAAATTGCAGTCGCGCCCAGCCGGGACTTCCAAAGCTCGCGCGGCGTCGCCAGGCCAGGATGGACACGTGGCCGGCATTGAAAACCAGCTCCGGGAGCGGCTGGGCGCCAAGGTCCATCTGCGTTATTCCCAGGGCAAAGGCGCGCTGGAAATTTGGTTCTTCAGCGATGACGACCTGGAGCGTCTTCTCCAAATCCTGGGGATTCAACCCGATTGAGTCCTGAATGATTCTGGAAGTCGTCAAGTATGGCCACCCGGCGTTGCGGCAAAAAGGCAAGCGCGTCGAGAGCATCACACCGCAAATCCAAACGCTGATCAGCGACCTGCTCGAAACCATGTACGCCCACAAAGGCGTGGGATTGGCCGCGCAACAGATCGGCATTCCCCTCCAGGTCACCGTCATTGACGTGCGCGGCGTCACCGACCGGCCATCATCGCTCCAAATCAAAGGGGCCCCGGCCGACGTCCACGAGTTCATGCCATTGGTCCTCATCAATCCCGAGTTGACGCCCGTCGCAGATCCCATTGCGGGCCCTGAAGGCTGCCTGAGCTTCCCCGAATTGTATGCGGACATCACACGGCCCGAAGCGGTCGATGTGAAGGCCATGGGCATCGATGGCGAGCGATTGGAATTTCGGTGCGGGGGGCTGCTGGCCCGGGCCGTCCAGCACGAAACCGATCACCTGCACGGGATCCTGTTCATCGATCGGATGGACAAAAAAACCAAGGACGAACTCAGGCCGGAGCTCGATGCGCTCCAGGCGGAGACGCGCATGGACCTCGAAGCCCGCCGCAAACAGAGCTGACTAGCGAAAGATTTTCACAATTCGCGCAGAGCGGTGGCAATCGGCAATCGCGCCGCGCGGATCGCGGGAAATATCCCGCCGATCAGCCCGATCATCGCCGACCAAACAACGCCCCGCACCAGGAGCTGGGGCGTGACCTGAAACGCGAACGTGACCTGGCTGAAGCTTTGCCAGTTCATCGTTGAGGTGTGAAAATTATTGAAGGCGATATAGGCAATCGCGCCCCCGACCGCCCCGCCCACCAAAGCCAGGAACAGTGATTCAATCAAAATCGAAACCACCACCGCGCCGGAGCCAAATCCCAGCGCCCGCAGCGTCGCGATCTCCCGCGTCCGGGCCGAAACGGCGCTGTACATGGTGTTCAGCGCGCCAAACACGGCGCCGATCGCCATTAAAAACGCAATCAGAAATCCAAGCTTCGTGATCAGCCGGGTGATGACCTCCGATTGCTCGGCGTAATATTCGGTTTGACGGACCACTTTCACGTTGAGCTGCGGATTGGTCGTCAGCGAATCCTTGAATTGCTGGAATGCGCCCGGAGAATTCAGCTTTGCATACACCGATTGAAAGGAATCGCCCCGATTGTAGGCGTCCTGCAGCACTTTCGCATCGGTCCAGATTTCCGATTCCGCCACACCGCCATCCGCCGAAAAGATTCCGACCACAGGCCACTCGAAACGGCCCACCTTGATCTTCGAGCCGACCTCCAGGCCGGCAAATTCCTTGGCCGCGCCAGCGCCAACGATCACTTCGTCCTTCCCCCATTCGAACATGCGGCCCTGGCTGATGCCGACCTTGTCGCGGACCCGGAACGCGGGGGCTTCCACCCCGCGCAACGGCACGTTGGCATCGGTTCCCGTGGTGCGTTTGGGAAGGTTGATGATGACGAACAGTTCGGAAGAGGCGAGCGGCCCCTGGTCGGAGCGCGCGACGCCGGGAGCGTCGGCAATGAGCCGGGTTTGCGCCCGGCTAAAACCGCTGACCATTTCGCTGTCGGCTCCGCTGCGGAGCACGACCGCCCCATCGGGCGTGCCCGACACCGTCATGGCGCGTCGGAACCCGGCCGCAATGGAGAGCACGCCGACCAGGACCGCGACAACGCCCGCAATGCCGATGACTGTGGCGGTCACGGCACCCCGCCGCTGGGGAATGCTCATCAACCCGAACTTGGTGATCGAAGCAATCTGGGAAAACCAGTTGATAGGGCCTGCCATGCTACATCCTTCTCAGCGCGTCGGAGACCCGCAGACGCAGGGCCTGATAGGCCGGAAAAATGCCCGTCGCAAAACCCAGCGCGACGCTGATCCCTAGCCCCACCAGCAAATCCCGAGTCGGAAGGAAGAACAAGGGCAACAGCCCGCCTGTCGGATCTCCCCTGGAAATGAACAGCCATGCCAGCCCCAGACCGACCGTCCCGCCCAGCACAGTCAACAGGCACGATTCGCCCAGCACGAGCCAAAGGACCTGCCGGTTCGTAAAGCCGATGGCCTTTAACACGCCCAACTCTCCCGTCCGCTCCCGCACCGCCTGCGCCATCGTGTTGCCGGTCACCAGCAGGATCGTGAAGAACACGGCACATAAAATCACCGCGACAATCAACACAATGTTGCCAATCTGGCTGACCCAGGCCTGCACAAATGCGCCTTCCGGCTCCGTCTTGGTTTCAGCCGACGAATTCTCAAATTCCGCATCCACCTTCTTCGCGATCTCCACAGCCTGGGCGGGGTCCCGGACCCGGATGCTGTACCACCCGACCTGCCCTTTCCCATACTGCCGGGCTTCATCAAAAAAGTCGTAATGGAAAAAAAGCGGGGTCGTGTCGGTGTTTTTGTCCTTCCCCTCATAAATGCCCGCGATGTCGAATTGCCAAACCCGGTTCCCATCCGCCTTCGCCCAGATGGTGCTCTGGATGGGAATCTTGTCGCCGATTTTCCAATGAAATCGGTCCGCGGTTTTCCGGCCGACAATGGCTCCGGTCCGCGTTTGCAGCCAGTTGGTTTTCTGGTCGGGAGAAAGGATGAGTTCGGGATGCATCGCGAGGAATTCCTGGGGCACCACCGGGTTCTGCATGAAAAAATTCTTCGGATCCTGGTAAATGCCGCCAAACCAGGTCTGGTGCGTCGCAAGCACAACACCCGGAATCCGCTCCATCCGCTGTTTGTAACTCACCGGAAGCAACTGGATGATGGAGACCTTGTGCCGCACGATCAGGCGGTCAGCTCCCGCCATTTGAACGCCGCCGGTGAGCGCCTGCCGGATTGCCGACAGAAATCCAAACAGCACGAATGCGACAAGAATCGACAGCAGCGTCAGCAAAGTCCGCAGCTTCTTCCGCTTCAGGTTGCTCCAGATCAGGTGGAGATACTTCATTTCACCGGCTCAGTGCTGAGTTGGCCCTTGTTCAGGTACACCGTCCGCGACGCGCGCGCTGAAGCATGCGGATCGTGAGTCACCATGATCACCGTCTTTTGATGCTCCCGGTTCAACGCCTGCAGCAAATTCAGGATTTCATCCCCCGCTTTCCGGTCCAGGTCGCCCGTCGGTTCATCGCACAACAGCAGCGTCGGGTCGGTCACTATCCCCCGCGCGATCCCGACCCGCTGCTGTTCGCCTCCCGAAAGGGTCCGCGGATAATGTGTCGCCCGGTGCGACAAGCCGACCACGGACAGCGCCGCATCCACATGCTTCTTGCGCTCCGCTTTCGACAGGTGCGTCAGCAACAGCGGCAGTTCCACGTTGCGCTCCGCCGTCAGCATCGGCATCAGGTTATACAGTTGAAACACAAACCCGATGTGCCGCCCCCGCCACTGCGCCAGCCTGCGATCGGACAACGCATCGAGCCGCTCCCCGGCCACGCTCACCGACCCGCGCGTCGGCCGGTCCAGCCCCCCAATCAGATTCAACAGCGTCGTCT
>DASRKU010000312.1:0-3560 GCA_035648815.1 Verrucomicrobiia bacterium
TGGTGGCACTGGCCAATGGCGGATTGTTCCGCGGAAAAATCGGGACAGCCGTGGTGGCTGTCCGGCGTGGCGGAGGCACGCACGCCTTTGACACCATCAACCACATGTTCCTCATGTCCGGCGTGATCGTCCCGGGATCGACGTATTGGAACCTTGGTTTTGGCCTGGAGAAGGGCGACGTGGCCGGGGATGATGAAGCGGCGCGCAACATGGCCGACCTGGGGCAAACCATCGACTGGCTGGGCAAAGCGATTCACCAACATGCGGAGAGCCGGCCGATGGTGACGGTTCGCGAATAGATTCTTCGACGTCATCGTTGGGGCTGCGATATTGAACGGTTCAATATTTGTCCCTCGCGTTTGGAACACGAACATAGCTGGGACCGAAACGGTCACATTCCGCTGCACCGGGCCAGCCGGCATTTCATTACAACACGAACTTCGACGCCGTGATCGACGACTTGGTCGTTTCGAACATCTCAATTGGTGTTCGGTGCGGAAACAGGTGGGGTCCTTGCAGGCTCTGCCCAAAGCCGTAGCGTTCGGGTTTACAGGGTCCAGCCCTGGCGATATTGCCGGCGAACCAACGCGTTGGCCGCCGGGTCGTTGGTCACCTGCATCTTTTCGCCGTCCCATAGCAGCAGCCGGTTCGGGAATTTCACAGCCAGGTTGCCCATCAACACCATTTCCGTGAGCGGACCGGCATACTCGAAGGATGCGCTCGCAGGTTTGCCACCCCTGCAAGCCCGTAGCCAGTCTTTCTCGTGCCCGCTGCTGCCTCCGGGAATCCGTTCGATCCTCTGCGGTTCTTTTGGCAAACCCTGCCTGCGTTCCTCTGGGAACACGCGCGGGTTGCGGCCGTAACACCCGCAGATCAGCACCCCTTTGTCACCGATGAAAACGACACCGCCATCGGAATCGCCAAGTTCCTCGTCGGGCGCAACGCCCTCCGGCCTCGGAGGCATCAGCCCACCGTCCCACCACGTCAGCCATAGGGCCGGCCACTGCTCGCCACGGGCGGGAAATCGGTATCGCACGATGCTCGAGCGCGGAAAGTTCTCATTCCGCGTCTCGCTCTTTTTCCATTCCTTGCTGAAGGCCGTGGGAACGCTGCCTTCCATGGCGACCGGGTATTTGAGGTTCAGAGCCCAGAAGGGAACGTCGAGCAGATGGCAGCCCATGTCGCCGAGTGCGCCTGTGCCGAAATCGGACCAGGCCCGCCAGGTCGCCGGCAGATAAGCCGGATGATAAGGTCGGGACGGAGCTGGCCCAACCCACAAGTCCCAATCCAGACCTGAGGGCACCGGAGGCGTTTCACTCGGACGCGCCGCTTCGGCGTCCTGAGGCCAAACCGGCCGATTCGTCCAGACATGCGCTTCCCGGACCGGACCGATCGCTCCGGCGCTGATCCATTCGCATACCAGCCGCACCCCATCTCCGGAATGCCCCTGGTTGCCCATCTGCGTTGCAACTTTGAATTGACGCGCAGCCTCGGTGAGGGTGCGCGCTTCGTGAACCGAATGGGTCAGCGGTTTCTGAACGTAAACATGTTTGCCGGCCCGCATCGCCGCCAGCGCAATCACCGCGTGTGTATGATCGGGCGTTGCGACAATCACCGCGTCCAAATCCTTTTGACGGTCGAGCATCTCGCGAAAATCGCGATACACCTTGGCTTTTGGATAGGCAGCGAACACCTTGGCCGCATAGTTCGCGTCGACATCGCAGAGCGCCACAATATTCTCCTCCTCGCAGGCCTTGAGGTTGTTTTTCCCCATGCCGCCGATGCCAATGCCGGCGATGTTCAGTTTTTCACTCGGCGCCTTCGTGCCCGGGCCGCCCAGCACGTGGCGCGGCACGACCGTAAACGCCGCCGCCGCCAGGCTGGCCTCTTTAAGGAAATCTCTTCGGGTCCTTTTCATGCCATGGACGGTGCTCTGCATCGAGCCCTTTTGCCAGCCGGAAATGACGGGCTTTGTTCTCTGCGGCGAATGGGCGAATTGCGCAATTGCCGCCGAATTCCGGCGGGTCGCAGTTACAAACTCTATTCTGCGGTTGCAGCGCTACCGCGGCAGCCCGGGATTGTCAGCGGATCAATTGGCGGCTGTCACCTTGGGACTTCGTGCAGGGGACCCAGGGTCCCGCTCCGAAATAGCTTGTGGCGCACCGATATTCTGTGAAGCCGATTTTACCCGCACTCCGTTCTCTTACAAACCTGTAATTCTCCCGACAGATCGCGGTCATGGTTCGGAGCGTCTTATTATACGGAGACGATTATGAAAACGATGTGGAAGCGGTCAGCTAGCGGTGGTGTGAAGAAGGAAGCCAAGTGGGCAACCAGTGGTTTCTGAGCCCCCAGGAACCCGCGAGTCAAGGATATGCAAGTGAAGCGAAAATGGAATGCTGGAGGCGGGCGCAAATGCGTCTTTCTGGTGGACCAGTTTCCGGCAAGCCGGCTGACTGTCTCGGAATGGCTCAAGCACACGCCCGACCTGGTCCTTTGCGGTGAGGCGGACAGCCCGGCCTGGGCTCTCGCAATGGTCGGAAATTTGAAGCCGGACCTCGTCGTGACCGAAATCATGCAACAACAGGACTTGGGATTCATTCATCGCCTGCACGCCCGCCATCCGCGTGTGCCGATACTGGTGTTTTCGTTCAGGGATGAGAAGTGGTACGCGCCGCGAGCTTTGGAGGCAGGGGCGGACGGCTATCTCATGAAAAACGTGGACAGGGACCACCTGATAGAGGGCATTCGCGGGGCGCTGGAGGGGCGCGTGGTGCTCAGTCCGGAAATGAGAGCCCGAGTGCTTCGGAAATGTGTCGGGCGCGCCTGGGCCGCCGCACAAGCCGGGAGGCGTTCTCACCGCCATTGTTCGCCGGTGCCTGGCGGTGGGATCTCTTTTCCATTGCCCATCCACTTGAAACCGGCGGTTACAAAACTGTAATAGTCGGGAAAGCATCCAGTCATGGTGGCATCGCTCTAAATCTTCAGAGACAAAAACAACAAAAACATTATTGATCATGAAAAAACTCTTTTATCCATTGAGCACTCGAGTGGTGGGTGTTGCTCTGGCCGGCGGCCTGGTCCTGGCCGGTTCGGCTCTGGCCTTCAACACCGTGAAGGACAAAACGGACGGCCCCTCCGTGAACGTGCCGCTTGATGAAACTGCAATCCCGCGTGAGGGATTGCCGCGCGGCAGCTTCGCGCCCGTTGTGAGGAAAGTAGCCCCGGCGGTGGTCAAGATCGTCACCATGACGAAAGTGAACAACGTTTCGATCCGGGAATTTCCCGGCTCAAAAGACCCGTTCTGGCAGCGATTTTTCGGCGATCAATTCGGCCAGATGTTTCCCCGGGGCAAGCCCGGTACGCAATTTGAGCATGGCGTGGGTTCCGGCGTCATCGTGACGAAAGACGGTTACATCCTGACCAACAATCACGTCGTGGACGGCGCAAAAGAAGTCAAAGTCACGCTCCAGGACGGCCGCGAGTTCACCGCCAGGTTGATTGGCCGCGACCCGAAGTCGGATCTTGCTGTTGTCAAGATTGACGCGAATGATCTGCCT
>DASRKU010000313.1:0-2755 GCA_035648815.1 Verrucomicrobiia bacterium
ACCACTCCGATTCGTCCGCCTGGGCGCAGCACGCGCGCGCAACTGGCCAGCACCTGTGGGATTTCTGGCGTATCGAATAGTTCAAGCGTGAAGCTCATGAACACTGCGTCCATGCTGCCGTCGGGATAAGGAAGGTGCGTGGCGTCCCCGCAAGACAACTCGACCCTGTCGATCAGATGTTCTTTCTCCACTCGCTCTCGCGCCCGTGTCCGCATTCCTTCCGAAAGATCAATGCCGAATACCTTGCCTTTCGGCCCAACGGCTTCTGCCAATTGCACCAGGCAGTGGCCGGTTCCGTAGCCGATCTCAAGGACACGTTCCCCAGGCGCCGGGGAGAGCTTGTCAAGACCGGTTTGACGGACCGGCCCTTCGCTGAGTTCGGCCAGGAGGTCATAGACGCTACTGATCTTGTCGTAAAACGCACGTGTCTCGTCCTTCGTTTGGAGCACACGAAGCACGCTGGCTTGAGGCTGTTGACGTTTATTGGATAGCATTTTTCTGAGCCTCTTGAATCGCGAATCCTGGGCAGCACCTGGCAAATGAGATGCCATCATTCACACGTTACCTCGCAAGCAGTTTGCGGATCGACTGCAATTCCTTCCGGCGTTTCGCGGTGGTCTTGGGATATGCCATCTTCAGTTCATCGAGCGCATCAAGGACAATTTGGGAAACGAGCAACCGGGCATTCTCCTTATCGTCGGCGGGAACCACGTACCAGGGCGCGTGATCGGTGCTTGTCGCGTTCAGGCAGGCCTCATAAGCGTTCATATAATGCTTCCAGTATCTCCTCTCGTGAATATCCGCGAGACTGAATTTCCAGTTCTTGTCCGGCTCATCGATGCGCGCGAGGAATCGCTTTCGCTGTTCTTCCTGGGAAAGGTGGAGAAAGACTTTGATGGTCCGCGTTCCGTTCCGATACAGGTGGGTTTCGAGATCCACGATAGAACGATACCGCTCATCCCAGATGGTTTTCTCGTCGCGCAACTCTTCCGCAAGCCCCTCGCCGCGGAGAATTTCCGGATGCACCCGAACCACCAGTACTTCTTCGTAATAGGAACGATTGAATATGCCGATGTGCCCGCGTTCGGGTAGCTGGCGCGTGGTGCGCCAGAGAAAATCATGTTCCAGCTCGTCGGCGCTCGGCTGTTTGAAACTGGAAACCTGGCAGCCTTGCGGATTGACCCCAGACATCACGTGCCGGATGGCCCCGTCCTTGCCGGCAGCGTCCATTCCTTGAAAAATCAGCAGCAACGCATACCGGTTGGAGGCGTTGTGAAGGCGCTGCAGCGAACTCAACCCGTCCACGTGTTCTTCCAGGAGTTTTTGGTACGCCTTCTTCGACTTGCAAAAGGGCTTAACACTTGTCGGCCAATCTTTGAGCCTGACTTTTTCCCCGGGCCGCACAAGGAAGTCCTTTGAATTGATCTTCATCTTCATTTCTCTTTTGCGCTCAGCGCTTCGAAGCCGGAGATGACGTCGAACAGTTCCTCGTCGATGCCATTCTGGCGCTGACGATGAAATGTCCTGTTGAGGTCCTCCAGTAATTCATCGATGTTTTTGTCGGCGCGTTGCATCGCCGCCAGGCGGCTCGCATTTTCGCTCGCGAGGGATTCGGCGCAGGCCCGGAAGAGCGAGACGAAAAGATATTCGCGGATGAGAGCCCGCAAGGTCGCGGTGCCGTCACCTATGACCTCGGGCAGGCTTCCCGCCGGCCAGGGACGTTCGGCCAGCTTGCTTCGCCAGGCTTCGTCCAGCGGTAGCAGTCGCTGACTGACGGGCGCATAGACCGATCCGGACGTGGGGCGATTGTAAAAAAGGTGGAGTTCAGTGACGTCACCGTGGCGCTGGCGCGCCTCGGTCTCCACAAGAATCTGGCCGACGAGCGGGGTGATTGCCTTGACGGAGTTCGGCACGGTGAAGACTCCCATCAGCGGCACTCCCGAGTCTGCCAGGCGCTCATGGACGCGCTCGCCGACGGCCCACACCTCGGGCTTGCCGGGCAGCGCCGCCAGCGTCTTGACCGCATAATCGGCCACAACATCATTGAATTGGCCAACCAGTCCCTGGTCTGAACCGAACACGACCGCGCCAATCGCAACGGCAGCCACCCTTTTCCCCCGTGCCGGAATCAAGAGCTCCGCCCCGTTCTCCCGGAAGCATGCGCCCAACCCCAGTTCCACGGTGCGATAGTAATCCGCCAACGCGTGCACCGATTTCTCGTATTGTCCGATGCTGGAGGCCGCCACAGCCTTCATCGTGCGCACCACGGATTGGAGATCCCCCGCTCCAGCGATCTTGTGGCGCAGACTGGCCGTGGTGTTGCTCATGACTTCTTCTCGGGTTCAGGTTGAGGCTTGACTTCCTTTTTGACTTCAGGCTTGGGCTGGACGTCCGTTTTGACTCCCGGTTTGGGCTTGATCTCCGTTTTGGCTTCCGGCTTGGGGCTTGGTTCCGGTTTAGGCTGGAAGCCAGCAAGCGATTTACGCGCGATTTCGACGATGGTTTTACGATCCTCGTCGCTCAATTTGTCGGCGGTATCCAATCGCTGCCGCACCTCCGCCGGGATATCCGCCGCAGCCTTGCGTAGGGCGTGCTCGGCGTCCTTCATCTGGGGAAGCGGCACGTGGTCGAAAAGTTCAGCCGTCAATGCCAGCAGCACCGCGATTTGCTCAGGCACGGGCACCGGAGCGAATTCCGGCTGTTTGAGGCAGGCGCGAATTCGACGTCCGTGTTCGATGGTCTTGCGGGTGTCCTC
>DASRKU010000314.1:0-3249 GCA_035648815.1 Verrucomicrobiia bacterium
AAACTAGATTAAGAGAATGTTAAAAATTGGCGCCTCCCTATAATCAATAGTGTTTCCAATTCGGTGGTCGAAACCGAGAAAAATCTTCGTCAATTCCATGAGCGACCTTTTTCACGAAGATGTGCCGGACGAGTATATTGAGAAGATCTGCCGGGTAATGCTCGCCGCAAACTGGCACACGTACCAGGTTTTGACCAAGCGTGCTGACCGCATGGCAGCCTTGCTCCAGGGTAAGCTGCAAAATGCGACGCGGGCGGCTCACATATGGTGGGGGGTGAGTGTGGAGGACCGGAAACACGGATTGCCCCGCATCGATAAATTGCGCGGCGCGAAGCCAACAGTGTCGTTTCTCTCAATTGAGCCGCTATTGGAAGATCTCGGAAAGTTAGATTTGCGCGGCATTCATTGGGTAATCGTTGGTGGCGAGAGTGGGCCGGGTGCGCGCCCCATATCGCCGGAATGGGCTCGTAGCCTGCGCGATCAATGTCAGGAAGCCCGAGTACCCTTCTTTTTCAAGCAATGGGGTGGAGTGCGAAAAAAAGAAGCAGGCAGGCAACTCGATGGGAGGACCTACGATGAATTCCCTGTTTTCTCCGAGTCGTCCCCCATGGATCCCGAACAGCGACGACTATTACTGCAAGGGATCGAGTGATGCAGCGGACAATGCCAAGGGTGTTAAACACCGCCCGCTGCCTGCTTATTGCCGGCAAATGGTTTTGCTGAAGGACATCCGAACCGAAACGACTCAAAGCCAGAGTATTCACAGAAGGCAACGAAGGTAACAAAGAACCGCCCAACTCTTCGTTTCCTTCGTTAGCTTCTGTTGAAGAGTTTTGTCTCCTGTCACCGAAAAACTGCAAATTGATCAGGCACGCCATGTAGCCTTCCAAACTTCTGAAGGACGCACGCGAAGCCACGAAGTCGCGAACGCATAAGCCCCAAAAGATGAAAAGACTGTGCCGAGTAGTTGACCGCGGATTTTGCGGATTGCCCGGGTGGGAAAGATTTTCCTCGAGCATTTTTAGAGGTGGGCCTTATCCGCGTCATCTGTGAAATCCGCGGTTAAAATCGGTGGAGTTTCTCCAAAACTCGCGTTTCAAAACAGGGCAGCGGACGATGCCAAGGGGAGTTAAGCACCGCCCGCTGTCTGTTTATTGCCGGCAAATGGTTTTGACAGAAGGAGAGGGGAGCGCCTGGCGCCTAAGTCGCCATGCGGGGGCGCAAGGAGCTCACCAGCAGAAGAACCGGTACGGGTCGTCCCATTCCTCGGGGGTGTCGAGGTAGAGCCCGCTGAGCCAGCGGGTTTCGGTTTTCGCCGCGGCGCTCTGAAATCGTTCGATTAAAGGAGTTGTCGCAGCGGCGCCCATGTTTGCCAGCAATCGCATCGTGAGGAACGAAACTCTCCGATAGGTCCGCCGGAAGTTGCTTTGTTGGTTTGAGTCAAACCAACCTGGCACGAGCTGGCAGAACAGGACATGTGAATCCGTTGCTTGCGCCAGCACACCGTCGCCAATGACCATGGCGCCCGCAGAAACCAGGGGCACCACGCGCGGGGCGCGGTTGTGCACGTCAGCCGGGCTCACACCCGCCAGCAACGAGTCGTGGCCGAACGCCGGGAAAAACGTCGCGATGTGCTCTGTTTTGTGCATGGACACCCGGAACGGAAGGAATGCGTTCGCCTCTTCCTCGTCCAATCCCAACGCCAGCAGGTTTCCACCCGCCCTCACAAATTCGGCAATCCTCGCTGAGTCCGCAGCCAGCTCCTTTCCAGCCCCGGTGCCGACCACGAGTATTTCGTCACCGGACAATCTCCCAGGTTCGTAGTGGCGAGCCGGGATGCCGGCTTGCTCCAAATATTTTTGGACGGAAGGTTCTCCCACGTAGACGAGTTGACGGCGAGGCGCCGGCTTCCAGGTTTTTGCGTATTGCAGGATATTGCGGATCAGAAGCTCTGCCGCAGGATCGATTTCGGTGCGCCCGGTCACGTCCACCTGACAAAACACCATCATGCCTTTGCCTTCCCGGTACTCCAATAGCGGGCTGAATTGCAGGCCGAAGCCGCCGTCCAGGATTGGCAGAAAATCTCCTCTTGCGGGTTTCTCGATGAGGACTGAAGCGACATTCCCCCGGTTGCCTGCCCGCCACAATCGCGTCACAGGAATGCCACACCATTTCACTTCGGGGGCGTGTCGCGTGCCAATCTCGTAATTCAGTTTTGGAGAAATCAAGGTTGCCTCGCCGCGCCAGTTTCGCAGGTGTTCCTCACCAATCCCGGCGAGCAGCGGGTGATCCGGCACCCGTTTGAAAACGGTCCGTAACCCGTATTCCTCAACTCGGAAGCCAAATCGCTCTTCCAGGACTGCCGATGTCTGCTCGAACAGGACGACTTTCAATCCATCCCGCACCCGCTTGACGTCGGGCGCTGGAGAATCCGGCATCAGGGCTCCTTTGCCGACGATCAGAATGTCAGCGCCCGACAAGTCGGCTGCCGCATCGACGAGATCGTACTTGGCTCCCAGTTGGTCCAGCGATCTCCTCGTTTCTCCCTTGGGATCGAACAACGCGATTCTGGCTTTCGTCGGGACAGGTGTCGGACGCGGCAGGATGTCGATCCCGAACGTGTCCGTTTGCGTGCCTGCGTTGCTGAATTTGACAGTCACTCCCAGTTCATAATGGCCGGGGTCAACCTGGGCCGGCAGTGGCAACATCAGAGGCAGACGAGCTTGCTGTCCTGTGTCGACACGGACCTGCTTGTGTCCGGAGATTGGTTCCGGGAGCGCGAGCGACCAACTGCAATCCGCTATCGTCGTCTGCCTCGAGTTGTTGATGACGATGATCTGCTTTTCGACGGTTTCGCCGGGATGGAAATTGTGGTCTTTGCTGGTGAAAGCCGACGGTTTGCCGGCCACGTAGGCAAGCAAAGGCAAGTTGTTGCGATAAAGCGCCTGTGCTGCCGGCTTTGGAATCCAGTCTTCCCGCGCATAGGACGTATCCATGCAGGCCATTTGGTCGTCGACATAATCCGGGCTCAACCCGGGCCGCTGCAGGGAATCCCAATCGACTTTACATTCCTTTCGAGACCTGCCAGCGCCTTCCCGCAGCTTCCAGAACAGGGCGTGGTCCCATGGGCAAAAGGCCGAAACACCCCAGGTGCGGAACGCGCGAAGATTGTCCGTCAGATACATCGCCAGGATCTCATCGCGCTGCTCGA
The DNA here is from genome assembly GCA_035648815.1 of Verrucomicrobiia bacterium. Taxonomy (GTDB): domain Bacteria; phylum Verrucomicrobiota; class Verrucomicrobiia; order Limisphaerales; family BOG-1460; genus DASRKU01. Next base: position 3,212 of record DASRKU010000314.1, read on the forward strand.
AATCGGGGGAATCGAGCGCGTTTCGAGGATAGTCCCAC
>DASRKU010000315.1:0-8514 GCA_035648815.1 Verrucomicrobiia bacterium
CCAATTTCCAGTCCAAGCTCCCCGTCGTCCTCTCGGCCTCCGAAACGCGCCGCATCCTGGCCCAAGTCCCCGCCCTGGATCACCGCGTTTGCCTCATCACCATCTACTCCTGCGGCCTGCGCCTGGGTGAAGGCCTGGACCTCCAGGTCCGCGACATCGATTCGGAGCGCATGCTTCTGCACATCCGCGGCGGCAAAGGCAATCAGGACCGTTACGTCCCCTTGCCCGAACGCACCTTGCTGCTTCTGCGCGAGCAATGGAAAAGCCATCGCCATTCCACCTTCCTGTTCCCCGCAAAGGGTCACAATGGCTTGGGTGCCCGCATCGCCACCGAACCCATGTGCCGCACCACCCTCCAACGCGCCTTCCGTCTGGCTCTCATCGCCAGCGGCGTCAGAAAAGAAGCTCACATCCATACGCTGCGCCATTCCTACACCTGCTCGAGAAAGGTGAGAACCTGCGCCAGATCCAGGTCAACCTCGGCCATAAAAGTCCGCTCGTCACTGCCGTCTACACCCACCTGACCAGCCTCTGCAAAACCCAGCATCAAAAACGCCTGGAAGAGTTCATGAATGATCTCTGATGAACTCCGCCACCGTCCAAGGGGTCAGTTAATGGTATTGACATATTTAGTGTGGGGAGAAGCCCCAGTGTCGCGTCTGAACATTGTACAATTGAGGGGTGAATTGGCTTGGGAAGGGTTGACCGATGGGGCAATTTCGATACGGTTCAGGCCATGGGCCGGCCGCTGCGGATTGAGCGATCCGGGGGACCAACCATGCTGAAGATGGCCGCGCTCTTACGAGACGCGGCTACGGTGGACATGATTCAACGCATCGCGAGGAGATTACAGACGATGCCGCCGCCTACGGGGCTGTGAATCTTTGTTTCTGAATCTCTACAAATATACCGCGCCTACGGCGCTCAATCATTTCAAATTTGAAATCCGAAAGGGCAGGCAGGGCAAGAAATGCCCATCAATTCGCAATTTTTCACAAGCCAATTCGGCGGAATCGTTTGATTTAAGGGTTGCCTGTCTTGAGCAGGTCCTGTTGTCTTCCACCCTTGACCGATTGGAAAGGTACCAAAGCATTCATTGAGCAACCCACAAGCCACATCGCTTCCAGGATGTCGCAGGCGAACACTCATGTCCCTGCTGATTGTGATTGTGGTTACCGCGGCATTGAGGGCGCCGATGCTGGGCATCCCTTTGGAACGTGATGAGGGTGAATATGCCTATATTGCCTGGCGATTGAGTTACGGCGAATTGCCGTACCGGGATTGGGTGGACCAGAAACCGCCGGGTGTATTTTGGGTTTACCGGCTTGGGCTGGACCTTCCGTTCGAGCCCGTTCGGTCGATTCATCTGATGGCATTGCTCTTTTCCGCGGGATCGGCTTGCGCCCTGTTCCTGGTGGCGCGACGGTTCATGAAAAGTCCATGGGCGGAATCGGCGGCGTTGCTCTTTGCCTTGCTTTCGGCGCACCCGCTGATGCAGGGCGCGTCTGCCAACACGGAAATCTTTATGCTCTTTCCGCTGCTCCTGTCGCATGTGGCGTTTTTTGCGGCCGTTGACGGGTCGAGGTTCAGGCCGTGGCTGATGCTTTTGACGGGAGTGCTGACGGGGGTGGCCATGTCTTTCAAGCAGGTCGCGGCAGTGAACTTGCCGTTTCTGATGATTATGTATGCGGCAAGTGTCTCGCGGGAAAAGCGGCTGCGGGACATGGTTTCATTTGCCGCCTGGTCCATCGCGGGCCTGTCGGTTGTTTGGGGTGCGATCTGGCTGTATTTCCGGCTGCGACATGGTGCCCAGGAGTTCATGTACTGCGTCTTTACGCACAACCTCGATTACATGAGAGCCTTGTCCTGGGAATATCGTTGGAAGCGTCTTTCACTGGCGATCACTGATCTCGCGCCAATCCAGATTCTTATCTGGGTGTTAGCGGGCATCGGCATTTGCCACTGCTGGCTGGCTGGTCGTCGCCAGGCATTTGTCTACCTGGCAGGCGGCTTGGTCTGCGCAATTGTCGGGGTGAGCGCCAGCGGCTATTTCTTCCTGCACTACTTCCAACAAATCCTTCCCGCGCTCGCGCTGGCAGCCGTGGCCGGCGCCGAATTCCTGTGGTCCATCCCAGCCTGGAGTTTTCTGTCCGCTCCGAACCGCGGGCTCGCTTTGGCCATCCTCCTGGGTTTGCTGCCTTCGATCTTTTTTTATCCATTCATATTCACATACACCCCGACGGAGGCGATCCGGCAAGTTTACCCCGCCCCGCTGGGAGAGCTTTTCGCCAGAATGCCGGACCTGGCCGGGCGAGTTGCGCAACTTACATCGCCCGGCGACCGCGTGTATATTTGGGGCTCCGAGCCCGAGTTGCTCTTTTATGCACAGCGCGCATCGGCGACGCGGTACATCATCCTGTTCCCCGTCTACGGTGATTATCCCGATGCCCGGTCCAAACAAATGGGTGTTGCAACAGAAATTACAAAGGCGAATCCCGTGGTTGCTCTCGCTATCCCCGATCCGCTTTTGGGCGGGCAGGAGCATTTCCTGACGGATTGGACTTCTGATTATTTTGGCAAACATTTCCGGCTGGAGTCGGGCCTGGCACTGGACGCCGCGGGTCGGGGTCGCCTGACCTCTGCCGATGCAGTCCTGAACCAGCAATTCCTCGGGGGCATCTTCGTGAGGAAATCTCCCTAGCATGGAATCTCCGGAGATCCGCGCATCGATCCTAAAATAACGCTTCAGACATCTACAGTCGTCATCCAATAGCCAACGGGTTCGGAAGCAGTCTGGAACTTGCTCCTGAATGTTGTGCAACGGCCCGACGGGTCGCTGGATCCGGAAGTGGAACAAATGTTGCGCGAGCTGGCGGCCTGGACCTCGGTGAATCGGAAGGCTATTTACGGCTCGCGCCCGTGGCTGGTCAAAGGGGTCAGTTAATGGTATTGACATATTTACCGTGGGTGAAGCCCCGGTGTCATGTCAATTGAGTGCTGAATTGGCTTGGGAAGGGTTGACCGATGGGGCAATTTCGATGCAGTTCAGGCCATGCGGCAAGCCGCTGCGGATTGAGCGCTCCGGGGGACCTGCCATGGAAGATGGCCGCGCTCTTACGAGATGCGGCTACGGTGGGCACGATTTAACGCATCGCCAGGAGACTGCAGACTTTACCGCCGCCTACGGGGCTGTACATTGTTTGCTTCTGATTTCTACCAGATATGTTGCGCCTATGGCGCTCAACCCAACGCGCGCCAGGCGCCCGAACCATTTCAAATCTCAAATTTGAAATCCCCGAAGGGCAGGCAAGGCAAGAAATGCCCATCAATTCGCAATTTTTCACAAGCCAATTCGGCGGAATCGTTTTGACTCGTTCCGGCGCTGGGCTATGCTCTCCGCTCTGTTTTTCGGAGATACGCCACCGCGCTATTCGGAAGGAACTCATTTATGGCAAAGCTGACAATTCGAGACCTGGATGTTCACGGGAAGCGGGTTTTTGTCCGCGTTGACTACAACGTGCCGCTGGAGGAAAAGGACGGCCAGATGGTGATCACGGATGACACGCGAATCCGCGAAACGCTGTCCACGCTGAGAATGCTTATTGAAAAAGGGGGCAAGCTGGTTCTTGCCGCCCACCTGGGCCGTCCCAAGGGCCAGCGCGATCCGTCGATGTCGCTGCGTCCCGTGGCTGCCCGGCTGGCGGAGCTTTTGGGATGCAACGTGAATTTCGTCGATGATTGCATTGGTGAAAAGGTTGAGAAGGTGGTCGCTGCCATGCAGTCCGGGACGGTGGTATTGCTGGAAAACGTCCGGTACTACAACGAGGAAGAAAAGAACGATCCGGCCTTTGCCGAAAAGCTGGCGAAGCTGGCCGACGTTTATGTGAACGACGCCTTTGGCGCGGCGCACCGCGCCCATGCCTCAACGGAGGGAGTGGCGCGCATCATCGCCCGGCGCGGAGGTCAATGCGCGGCGGGCCTGCTGATGGAACGCGAGCTGAAATTTCTCGGAGACGAACTGGACAAGCCGGCGCGGCCGTTCGTCGTCATCCTGGGCGGAGCAAAAGTGTCGGACAAAATCAAAGTCATCGACCGCCTGCTCGAGAAAGCCGATGCCCTGCTGATCGGCGGAGCCATGGCGTATACCTTCCGCCTGGCGCAGGGATTTAAAACCGGCAAATCCCTTGTGGAACCCGACAAGGGAGACATCGCCCGGGCCGCGCTTGAAAAAGCCAAGTCCCGAAAAGTGAAGTTCCTGCTCCCCACTGATGACGTCATTGGTGTCCCGCTCAAGACGGACAAGCTCGATAAAAAGGGCAAACCGATCATTGAATATCAAAATCCGCGAACGAACACGGACATGAACTGTCCGGACGATGCGGCGGGGCTGGACATTGGCCCGGCGACGGTGAAGGCGTATGCGGCGGAGATTGGCTCGGCCAAAACGATTTTATGGAATGGGCCGATGGGGTTGTTTGAGAACAAGCAATTTGCCGCCGGCACAAATGCTGTGGCGCAGGCGGTGGCGGATGCGACACAGAAGAACGGGGCCAAGAGCATCATTGGCGGCGGGGACAGTGTGAAGGCGCTGAACAAGGCCAAGCTGGGCGACAAGGTGAGTTTTATGAGCACGGGTGGCGGAGCCAGCCTGGAATTTCTGGAGGGAGCGGTACTGCCGGGCGTGGCCGCGCTATCCGATAAACGATAACTCCCATCGGTCCTCTTTGTCCCATGGATGGACCAAGGGGGGCGCGGGAGCTCTGCGAACGAAAAGACCAATACATGAATAAGGAACGCAAGCTGATCATTGCCGGGAACTGGAAGATGAACAAGACCGTCGCCGAGGCGCTGGACCTGGTGCGCGGTTTGAAGATTGATTTGGGCGGGGTCAAGGAGGTGGACATTGTGATTTGCCCGCCCTATACGGCGCTGTGTGAAGTCTCCAAAGCCGTGTTGGATTCCAATCTCCGGCTGGGCGCCCAGAACATGAGCGAGAACAATTTCGGGGCGTTCACCGGCGAAATTGCCGCGGGAATGCTGAAGGAGTTCTCGGTGCGATACGTCATTCTCGGCCACTCCGAGCGAAGGCAATTTCAGAAGGAGTCCGACGCGTTGATTTCAAAAAAGGCCCAGGCGGCGCATGCCGCGTCGCTCAAGCCGATCGTTTGCGTGGGGGAAACCCTGGCGGAGCGCGAAGCCAATCAAACTCAGAAAGTGCTCGAAACGCAGGTGCGTGGAAGCCTGGCGGGATTGACAAAGGAACAGATGGTGGAGACGGTGGTTGCGTACGAACCGGTCTGGGCGATCGGAACCGGAAAGACCGCCACCACTGCCCAAGCGCAGGAAACCCATGCGTTCATCCGCAGGCAGTTGGCAGGAATGTTTGACGAAACCGTTGCCCGGAAGGTCCGAATCCAATATGGTGGAAGCGTCAAGCCCTCCAACTCGCGGGAGTTGATGAGCCAGCTGGATGTGGATGGGGCGCTGGTGGGCGGGGCTTCGCTCGAAAGCCGAAGCTTTGCCGACATAGTGAAGAATTCAATTTAGTTAAGAGAAAACTGTATGCCATTTCTAATCGGTCTATTTACGTTTGCCCTGGTGGTGGACTGCCTCATTCTGGTCTTGCTGGTGCTGATCCAGTTGCCCAAAAAGGACGCCGGGGCGGGAGTCGCCTTCGGCGGGGCAGCCACAGACGCCCTCTTCGGAGCCGGGTCTGGAAACGTCCTGACAAAAACCACCAAGTACGCCGCCACCGGCTTATTCGTGCTGGCCATCACCCTCTCGATCATGCAAAGCCGCATGTATCACCACAGCACTTCGGAGTTCCGGAAAGAATTGGAGCGGCAGGGAAAGCAGCCCATGAGTCAACAGACTCCCGCGCCTGCGCCCGCCGCCCCGGTAATGTCCTCAACCGGCATGTCCGGACTGAACCTCTTGACCAACCTGCAGTCGACAAAAACCCCGCCGACCCCGCCCCAGTAACTGAGGATGAACCCTTCGGCGCGCGTTCCCTTCGGCAGGAGCCTAAAGCTCAACACCAAAAGGGAAAGTTCGCAGTCCGGAGAGCCACGCTGGGGTTCCTGCTCTCCTGCCTCGTCCTGTCCAATCCGGGCTGCTCTCACCACGACATCCCCGCGGATGTCATCATCGTCAACGGCGCTGAGCCGGAGTCCCTGGATCCCGCCGTCGTGACGGGCGTGCCCGAGATGCGCATTACCAAGGCGTTGTTTGAGGGACTGACGCGACTGGATGCGCGCAGCGCGCGGCCCGAACCGGGGCTCGCCGAGAGCTGGGAAATTTCTCCGGATCGCCGGGTCTACAATTTTCATCTGAGAACAAATGCGATGTGGTCCACGGGCGAGCCCATCACCTCCGCCGACGTGGTCTGGTCCTGGCGCCGGGCGCTGGATCCTGCGACGGCCAGCGATTACGCCGGGCAATTGTTCTGCATCAAAGGCGCCGAGGATTTTTATTCCGGCAAAGCCCGCGATCCGGCCGCGTTGGGAATCAGCGCGATCGATGACCGGACAGTGCGGGTGGAGCTGAACCTGCCTTTGCCCTTTTTCCTGGATATCTGCGCCGTGCCCGCGCTGGCGGTCGTGCCTCGTCAGACGATTGAACGATGGGGCGACCGCTGGCTGCACGCCAAACCCCTGCCGACCAGCGGCGCGTTCGAGTTGGGCGCCTGGCGCCTCAACGACCGCGTCCGCCTCCTGCGAAACCCTCGATACTGGGACGCGGTTCACACTGCTTCGGACATTATCGATGTCCTGCCCGTGGGTTCCGCCAATACCGCCCTCAATCTGTACGAAACCGGGGCTGCCGATATCGTTTGGGACAAGGACCTGGTGCCATTCGAATTGCTGGATCTGCTGATCCGGCGGCCGGATTTTCACGAGTCCGATTTCCTGGGCTCGTACTTTTTCAGGTTCAACACCACGCGGCCTCCTTTCACCAACGCGGCGGTGCGCCGGGCGTTTGCCATGGCCACAGACAAATCGCGACTGGTCAAAAAACTGTTTCCGACCGGCGAAAAGCCGGCAAGCCATCTCGTGCCCGATGAAACGGCCCATTACGATCCGCCTGCGGGGTTGTCCTTTGATCCGGCCCAGGCCCGCGCGCTGCTGGCCGCGGCCGGCTATCCGGGCGGCCGGAATTTTCCGCGCGTGCAGTATGCGTTCCCCGCCGCCGCCGGCGGCGCCGGCCATGTCCAGGGCAAAATCGCGGTCGAACTGCAGCAGATGTGGCGGGACATATTGGGTGTGGACATCGAATTGCGGCAGGTGGAACGGAAGATTTTTTACAGCGCCCAATCGCGGGGGGACTTCGACATGTCAGGCTCCAGCTGGGTCGCCGATTACAACGATCCAAACACGTTTCTGGACCTGTTCACCTCGCAAAGCGGCAACAATCGCACCGGGTGGAAAAACCCGGATTACGACGGCCTCATTGCGCGGGCGAACCGGGAAACGGACATGGAAACGCGGGCGCAGTGGTTCAAGAAGGCGGAACAAATCCTGGTAGCCGATGAGGCCCCGATCGTGCCGCTGTATTTCTTTAAAGGGTTCAACTACTTCGATCCGGCGAAGATCGAGGGGATCTACCAGAATTCGTTGGACGAACATCCCATGCAATACATCCGCAAACTCCGGGCGGCTGCGCCCGTCCCGGGCGCAGCGAGGTAAGAGGGTCAGGAGTCCCGGAGGTTCCGCCAGGTCCTGGAGTGCCGCTGCCCTGGCGCTCTGGATTGGACCCTGCAACCGGCTCAAACCTTCGCGATGGGTGGCGTAACGCAGAGCGGCGCTGAAGCGCACGCACTCCATGTGCTTGCGCGTTCGTCCGGAGCCGAAGGAAATCTCTTTGCGTCTTCGGGCGTTTTCGTGATGCTGATCTGGTTATGTACTTTCTCAGGCGCATCGTCTGGACGATACCGCTGCTGCTGGTGATCAGTTTGATTGCATTTTTGCTGGTGCATGCGGCTCCGGGCGGCCCTTTCGACCGGGAACGCGCGCCGGCATCGCCGGAAATTCGCCGCCAGATGGAAGCCAAGTACCACCTCAACGAGCCGCTTTGGAAACAATACCTGCGCTACCTCGGCCTGGCATGGGAGAGGGATGCCTCCGGGCAATGGCGCCGGGCTCCTGCGAGTTGGAACATTTCACTGCGCTACCGAAATCACAGCGTTGCCGATGTGATTGCGCAGGCATTCCCGGTTTCGATGCTTTTGGGGTCGCTGGCGTTCGGCTTTGCGCTGGGTGTGGGGTTGCCGGTGGGTTTCTGGAGCGCGGCGCGCCGGGGCCGGTGGCAGGATAAAGCCGGAAGTTTTTTCGCCCTGCTCGTGGTCTGTGTGCCGGGGCTGGCGATTGCGCCGCTATTAATCATGCTGTTTGCCATTAAATGGCGGCTGCTGCCAGTGGCGCTCTGGGGATCGCCATGGCATGCCATCCTGCCCACCATAGCCCTGGGGCTCTACTACTCCGGCAAAGTCGCGCGGCTGCTTCGGGAGGGAATGCT
>DASRKU010000316.1:0-6081 GCA_035648815.1 Verrucomicrobiia bacterium
CCCAATGAATTCTCCGAAAGCTTTGGCGGGAACCGTACGGGCGTGGCAGTAGGCCTACACCCCATAGTAAAGCTCCTGCACCCCGTATAGGTTTGGCCCACGATGAAGACGTTGTTCACGGCTGAGGCGATTTCCAGGGGCGGGCGTTCGGGAAGCATTCAGACACCGGACGGGTTATTGGACATTTCATTGGGAAATCCGCTGGAGAAAGGCATCGAGAAGCGCGGTCCCAACCCGGAGCTGTTGTTTGCGGGCGCGTATAGCGCCTGTTACCACAGTGCCTTGATCGGCACCGCCAAAAAGCTCGGCACAGCGATCAAGGATTCTACGGTGCGAGCGCTGGTGAGCTTGATCGAGGATGACCAAGGCGGCTACCGCCTTGCAGTGGAGTTACACGCGAAACTCCCTGGAATCGATCGTGCCCAGGCCCAACGCATCATGGACGAGGCGCACAAGACCTGTCCCTATTCCAAAGCATTGCGCGGCGACACTTCCGTCAAGCTGCTGGTGGACTGAGCAGATATTCCAGGCGGCCACTGAGCGAATGCCTGAAAACCGAATATGAAAAGCCACGTCTATAAACTCATTGAGCTCACCGGCACCTCTACCACCACGATCGAGGACGCGGTTGAGAAGGCGATTCAACGCGCGCACAAAACCATCAAGAACTTGTGCTGGTTTCAAGTCGTTGAAACGCGTGGCGCGATCACCAAGGGGAAGGTGGAGCACTGGCAAGTGACGATCAAAGTCGGCTTCACCGTGGAAGACTGAGTACGGACGGGACCGGAAATCGTCGGACTAGACGTCAATTCTTATGCCTAAAGAAGATATCAGCACAGAATCGACGATCACTCGCGAGCAGATGATTCACCTGCTGAACGAAGATCTGGCCGGTGAATATCAGGCGATAATTGCCTACACCGTGTACAGCCAGGTGCTGAAGGGAGCCGCGTACACAGATATTGCGCGGGAATTGGAAGCGCACGCCGGGGAAGAACTGGCCCACGCCATAAGAATCGCCAAACAGATCGACTATTTCGGCGGCATGCCGGCAGTAACCCCCAAGCCCGTCAAAACCTCCAATGACCCCGTGGAAATGCTGCGCGCAGATCTGGAGAACGAACGAGAAACGGTGGGACGTTATCGCGAGCGTATCCGCCAGGCGGAGGCAATGGGGGAGTTTGCGTTAAGCGAGACTCTGCGCGCGATCATCGTGCAGGAGCAAGAACACGAGATCGATCTGGCGGCGGCGCTGGACATCGACGTGCCCCTCGCGAAAGAGCCGTCGGACGGAAGACCGGACGAGAACAAGTGAAGAGTATCAGAACCCCAGGAAGGCGCCGCTTATATGAAAGACTCTTCCGTGAGCAACCCAGTTCACCATACGCGGAAAATCAAAGTTCGGATGCGTCAGCTCATTGAGCATCTGCGCCAAGACGTCAGAAAAGTCACCGAGTCGAAGGCCCAGGCGCTATTCGAGACTTCTGCCGAAGTGCTCACCGGCTTGGTGAAAGCATTCGAAGATTGTGAGAAGAAGGGCGAAGAAGCGTGGCGAACTGAACCCAAGGCGTCCCGCCCGAAAGAAAGAGCCACCCATGCCTCAAGGCGATAAATCCAGCTACACTGACAAACAGAAGCGGCAGGCGGAACACATTGAAGCTGGCTACGAGAAAAAGGGGCTTAGTGCAAAGAACGCGGAAGCCCGGGCTTGGGCCACGGTAAACAAAATCTCCGGCGGCGGAAAGAAGAGCGGATCGGGTCGGAAGAAGACCCGATTGCGATCAGGGCAGCGTTAACCGCCACCACGCACGATAAAGAAGGAGTCATCAGCGAGGATTTCTCCCTTTCCCAGCAATGCGCGAAGGTCCTCTCCCGGATTTTTTTAATCAATGACTGACGCAATTTTCAGCCGGAACCCAAACCCTAGATAAAACCATCATTAACCATACAGTCACCCATGAATATACATACAGAAACGAAGCACGCAGTCGAACAGGACACTGTGCGTCCCTCTCAACTGATCGGCCGCTCACCCGCGGCCAGACTCGCCCTTTTCCTGACGGCAGGCCTTTTCCTTGCGGTTCCTTGCATCAAGGCGGAAACGAGCCTCGCTCAGGCAGACAAAGATTTTATTCTCGCGGCTGCCCAAGGCGGCATGACCGAGGTAAAACTGGGAGAACTGGCTGCCCAGAAAGGGACGCGCGACGATGTCAAGGCGTTCGGTCGGCTGATGGTGAAGGACCATACGGCCATCAATGGTGATCTGACTGCTCTGGCAGCGCAAAAGGGAGTCACTTTGCCCGACAGCCTGGATGCGAAACATCAGCGTATGCTAGACAAAATGTCCGCTATGACTGGTGCGGAATTCGACAGTGCTTATGTCTCCAGCATGATCAAGGACCACAAAATGGATGCCAAGGAATTCAAGGCCGAATCTGCCGCAACGAGAGACGCGGATGTCAGGACTTTCGTGGATAAGACCCTGCCGGTTGTGGAGGGGCATTTGCAGCTCATCACCACCATGAAGAAATAGCGTCGTGGGTGGAATCACGTCGGTTGTTCCGAAGGCCCGACCGGCAATTGCGGCGAATCACGGCCGGATCGTTCCAGCCGCGACTGGATCCAATTCAGAACCATGAAGTCTTTTCCAATCGTCATCCTGGGCGGAGGCGTGGTTGCTGGGTATGCAGCAAAGGAGTTTGTCGACCAGAGCGGAGAAAAGGGTGGGCTGGCCATTGTAACGGCGGAGGATGCGCTGCCCTACGAGCGCCCTCCGTTGTCGAAGGGATTTCTAGCCGGCAAGGAAGCATCCCGCGACATTCAGATTTCGGCCGCAGCTGATTATCGTGAACATGGTATCGCTGTTTACCGGCGATTTCAGGTGCGCAAGGTCGACTTGCGCGGCCGCCGTCTCCACGGCCCTTCGGGTGAAGTGATTGGCTTTGAGCAATTGCTCATTGCCACGGGTTCGACTGTCCGACGACTAACGGTGCCAGGTGCTGACCGGCCCGAAGTCTTCTATTTGCGGCAGATGAAGGATTCTGAGGCCATCCAAGCGCAGATCAAACGAGGAAGGAGGGCTGTGGTGATCGGCTCCGGCTTTATTGGAATGGAGGTCGCCTCCGTTTTGGCCAGCAGCGGTATCCGCACCACCATGGTCTTCCCCGATGATCGGGTGTGGAAACGTCTGTTCACACCACCCATGTCAGCGTTCTTTGAGCGGCAATTTGCGGATCGTGGCATCACGTTTTGGAAGGGGGAAAAGGTCGTTGCCTTTACCCCGAAGAAGCAGGATTGCCAGGTCATATTGGGGTCGGGTAAGCAACTGCCCGCAGATTTTGTTGTGGCAGGAATCGGAGTCAGTCCAACCTTGGACCTGTTTCACCGGACGCCGCTGGAATCGGAAGGAGGAATCAAGGTGAACCGATTCCTCGAAACCAGTGTGTTCGGCGTTTGGGCAGCTGGCGATATTGCCAACTATCCCGATCCGATCTTCCACCGACGCAGGCGGGTTGAGCATTGGGACAACGCCGTGGAGCAAGGGCGAGTTGCGATGCGCAACATGACGGGGAAACTCCAGCCATTTGTCCACGTTCCCTATTTCTTCTCGGACGCTTTTGACCTCTTCTATGAGTTTTGGGGCGATGTGGCCGGCCATGATCAGGTGGTTTACCGCGGTAACATGACTGAAAAAAAATTCAGTGTTTGGTGGCTCAAAAGACATGTGCTTTGCGCCGCTTTTATCATGAACCGTCCTAAGGAAGAACGGAATGCCGCGCCCCGCTGGATTTTGCGAGGCCAGCGGCTTGCCACCAAAGCGCTCCAGAACACCCGCAATCTGAAGTCATTGGATGACACCTTCGGACGGGAGGAATAGTTTCACATGCAACTCGATCTGACAGCACTAGTGGCCGGCACCTGACCAACCATGCCTGTCGTCACGGAAATCCATGTTAATGGCGTTCGACGTTCTCTGAACGCGGATGGGGACCAGCCCCTCTTGAATGTGCTGCGCGACGATCTCGGGCTCACGGGGACCAAATTCGGGTGCGGCGAGGGGCAATGCGGGGCATGCACGGTGCTGGTCGATGGCGTGCCCATCCGGTCTTGCCATACTCCCGTGGGGTCCATCGGGCCGCAGCAGGTTACCACGATCGAGGGCTTGGAAAAGAACGGGCGGCTTCATCCTTTGCAGCAGGCGTTCCTGGACACCGGCGCCATGCAATGCGCCTATTGCACGTCGGGCATGATCATGTCGGGGGTCGTGTTGCTCACGAAGAACCCTCATCCAACGGATGAAGAGATCGTGGGCTTCATGGACGGAAATATCTGCCGCTGCGGGGTGTACCCGCGTATCTTGGACGCGATCAAGCGGGCGGCCAAGGTGATGGCGGGAGGCCAGCCGTGAGCGAACCCTCTTCATCGATTTCGCCGGCGCTCTATCCGGAGCAGTACGAACTGCAGGGGCAGCCAGCGGGAAGGCCGGTCCAATTCCGGCGGCGGGCGTTCCTCCAAATCCTTGGGACCGGGCTGGTCGTCCTCTGCGTAAACCGGCGCGCGAGCGCGCAGACCGAAACCGGCGGGGAGAGCGGTCGCCCGAGCGGCCAGTCCCGACCCGCCAACCTGGACGCATGGCTGCAGATCGCGACCGACGGCACGATCACCTTCTTCACCGGCAAGACCGAGATGGGACAGAACATCCGCACGTCGTTGACCCAGGCGGTCGCCGAAGAACTGCCTGCGCCCATCGAGTCGATCCGCGCCGTGATGGGCGATACCGAGCTCACGCCCTACGACGCCGGCACGTTTGGCAGCCGCTCGACGCCCGACATGGGTCTGCAGCTTCGACGCGTGGCGGCGACCGCCCGGGAGGCGCTGCTCGACTTGGCGGCGGCGCTCTGGTCGGTGGATCGGGGCTCGCTGACGGTGGCGGACGGCAAGGTTCTGCATGCCTCCAGCCAACGCTCCATCGGCTTCGGGGAACTGACGCAGGGGCGGAAACTGGTTCGCACCATTTCGTCCGAGACGACAGTCAAACTCGCGACGCAGTGGAGCGTGGCCGGCACCTCGGTGCCCAAAGTGGATGGGCGCGAGTACGTGTGCGGCCGGCACCGTTACGCCTCCGACATGGTGCGGCCCGGCATGCTTTTTGGCCGAGTGCTCCGGCCGCCGTCCTACGGCGCGACGCTGGATTCGCTCGAAACCTCGCGCGCGGCAGCCATGTCCGGAGTCAGGGTGGTCCGCGACGGTGATTTTGTCGGGGTTGTCGCACCCAGTTCCCACGTCGCTGCACAGGCGGTCGCGGCCCTGAAAGCAACTTGGAAGACGCGCGCGCAGCCCTCCGAAGGCCAGCTCTTCCAGGAGTTGCGCGGCGGCGCAACACCGTTGGAGAGCGGCCTGGTTCGCGAACCGGACGGCGGGCTGGCGTTGAAGCGGACCTACACCATCGCGTACATCGCTCACGTGCCGCTCGAACCGCGGGCCGCGGTCGCCGAGTGGAAGGACGGGAAACTCACGGTTTGGACCGGATCACAACGGCCGTTCGGGATCCGCGACAGCGAATTGACGAAGGCATTCGGCCTTGGTCCAGAGCGCCTGCGGGTGATTGTCCCGGACACCGGCTCCGGCTATGGCGGCAAGCACACCGGACTGGCCGCGGTGGAAGCGGCCCGCCTCGCGCGGGCGGTGGACCAGCCGGTAAAGATTATCTGGACACGGGAAGAGGAATTCACCTGGGCGTATTTCCGTCCTGCGGGGTTGATCGACATCGCCAGCCGCGTGCGGGCGGATGGCACTCTCGCCACATGGGATTTCCACAATTACAATTCAGGCAGCGCCGGGATTGAGCCGCCTTACGCGATTCCCGATCCGCAGACCAAGTTTCATCGCGCGGATTCTCTCCTGCCTCAGGGTTCCTATCGGTCCCTCGCGGCGGCGGCCAATCACTTCGCGCGCGAATCCCATATCGACGAACTCGCCGGCGAGTTGAAGATCGATCCCCTGGAGTTTCGCCTGCGCAATATCAAGAATCCCCGGCTATTGGCCGTGGTCGATTCGGCCGCACGGGCCTTTGGCTGGGGC
>DASRKU010000317.1:0-5395 GCA_035648815.1 Verrucomicrobiia bacterium
AGTTCGTTGCCACCGAGAACGGGAAGCTGACATTTATCGTCGACCTGACGCGATTCAAGGAAGGGAGCCGCGGTTTCGCGGTCGCTCATCCCAGTGGAATATCGCCGGTGACCGCCGGACAGAATACGAGCGGAGGCGTGCTGCTGCCCGAGAACGCCAGGATGTACGTGGTGTGCGTCATTGACGGCAGAGGATCTTATTTTTGATTCTCGATTGCCCTCTCCCACACCCACTCCCGAACCCTCACCCCGGCCCTCTCCCGTCCGATGGGAGAGGGAGAATTGGTCGACGCGTTCGTTGCAAGGACACATGCTGAAATCATCCCACGCGTCGGAATAGTCCCCCTCTCCCATCGGATGGGAGAGGGATGGGGTGAGGGTTTCTTTTGACGGTGGTTGCGATTTTGCAGTGCCAGGCTATCCCATCTCCACCAACACGTCGTTTTCCTTCTTCATGCTTGAGAAGGGAATGAGGTTGCCGGTGATCGGCTGTTGATTGAGGGTGATTTTTTTGACGCCTTTCTGGACGCCCGAGGGATTGACGACTTTGATGCGCAGGGTTTTGTTCCGAAACCGGCGCGTGGCTGAAAATTCCTTCCATGCGGAGGGAATGCACGGATCAATCCGGAGTCCTTGATAATCGGGCCGGATGCCCAGCACGTATTGAGTGGCGGCGAAACAAGCCCACGACGCGGCGCCGGTGAGCCACGGCACGCGGGAGGTGCCGGTGCGGGCGCTGTAGGTGCTGTGGGTGTATTGGGAATAAACGTAAGGCTCGATTCCGCGGATCTCCGCCTTGTCATTCATGGCGGCCGGCATGGAACTGCGAAAATACCGGAACGCCCGGTCGCCGTGTCCGAGCACTGTTTCCGCCATGACCGCCCAGCCCTGGGTGTGATTGAAAATGCTGCCGTTTTCCTTCACGCCTTTGTTGAACAAAATCGACCGGATTTCGGCGCAGCCGATATTCTCATAAGGCGGCGCGCAGAGCATCAGGCCGTAATCGGTGGCCAGTTGTTTGTTGACCGCGTTCATTGCCTGCTCGGCTCGATTGCTGTCGGCATGACCGCTGAGGACTCCCCAGGATTGCGTGTTGAGATAAATGGACCCTTGCTTGTTTTCTTTCGAGCCGATTTTCTCGCCGCTTTGCTTGTAAGCGCGCACGTACCACTGGCCGTCCCAGGCGTGCTTATCCAGTTTTTTGTCCAGCGTCTCCAATTGCTTTTCAGCCCACTTGACCTGCGCGGAGAGCTTCAGCATCCCGCAAATTTCGGCGTATGTCTTCAGCCCATACCGGACCTGGAGTGAAACAAAGATGGATTCCCCTTTAGAACCCAGCCGCAGGCAATCGTTCCAATCGGCATACAGGCCCGAAGGCAGGCCATGCCGGCCGGTGCGTTTCAGATTAAATTCGATCGCCCGCCGCAAGTGCCCGATCACCGTGTCACTGCCTTTGTCGGCGTAGGGCAGCTTCTTCTGGAAGAAACGGACATCTCCGGTTTCCTTGACGTACGTGGTGACGGCATTGAAGAGCCACAGGCAATCATCGGAGCGGTATTCGTCTTCGCGCGGGAGTTTTTCCTTGCCGGGCTTGTGGGTGAAGGCCATGACGATAGGCAGCGCGCCGCCCGTGGAACACTGGCCGGTGATCATGAGTTCGAGACGCTTCACCGCTTCCTGCGGAATGAGGTGCATCACGCCCATGAAATCCTGGACCGTGTCGCGGTACCCCAGCCCATCGCGTTCGCCGCTGTAGATCAAGCTGGCCATTCGGGACCAGGAATAGGTCGTCAGACAGTTGAACGGGCTCCACATGTTCATCATGCTGTTGAACGCCGGATCCGGTGTGTGAACGGACAGGCCTTCAATGCGGTTATGCCAGTAATCTTTCAGCTTTTGAAATTCGGCTTTGACCCTGGCCGGCTTGCCAAATTCCCTGGCCGTCTTTTTGCCTTCCACCGCAGCCTTGCCGATGCCCATTAACACCACCAATTCCCTGCTCTCCCCAGGCTCCAGGTCGACGTCGATCTGTATGGACCCGCAACCGTCATCGCCAAAAGCGAGCGACCCGGTGCATCGGCCCTGTTCAACCACCATCGGGTTGGCGTATCCGCGGTACGGGGTGATGAACACATCACGGTCCGCATCAAACCCGACGACGTCGCCGCCCAGAAACGCGAGGAAGCTGTGCCGGTTCTGGTCGCCTTCCAGAATGCTGTGCCCGCTGGGAATCGCCAGGACGCTGCTGCCGTAATCGATCATCCCATCGACGAAATCCATTTTCACAATTCCATGGGAGTATTGGAGATTGAGGAAATCGTTGTAGCAATGCCAGGTGCCTGGATATTCCACGAACGTGAACAGGCTCAGGTTCCGTTTGACGGTGTCGTTGTTGGTGACTTTGAGCAGCCAGCATTCGAAGCGTTTCCCGAGCGGGACGAAGTAAGTGGTTTCCGTTTCGATGTTGGCGTACCGGGAGGTGATTGTTGTATAGGCGGTGCCGTGGCGGCATGTGGTTTTATATTGGTCGAGCGGTTTGCCGACGGGTTGCCAGGCATTGGACCAGTAATCACCGGATTGTTTGTCGCGGAGGTAAATGTACCTGCCGGGCTGGTCCAGCGGGACGTCGTCAAAACGCAACCGCATCAGGCGGCCCTGCGCGGCCGACATGAAAAAGCTGTAGCCGCCGGCGTTGTTTGTGATGATCGCGCCGTATTCGGTCGAGCCCAGGTAATTGGCCCAGGACCGGGGCGTGTCAGGGCGCTCGATGACATACTCCCTGTTTTTGTCGTCAAAGTAACCGTATCTCATGGTGGTGCGTGTTTTGGCGGTTCGCCTCCCCTGCCCTCGCGAAACGGGTTTCGGGAGACCTTGATGGTTGGATCACACTTCCGAGTTTTGCTTGATGTACCGGATCAACGGGTCAATCTGTGTAAACGCGATCGCCGTGCAGGTGTCTGCGGCGCCATAGTAAATGGCAATTCTCCCGGTGTCGGCATCACACAGGTTCGCACAGGGAAACGTTACGTTGGGCACAAAGCCGGTGGTCTCGTACGGCTTCTCCGGCGTGAGCAGATAATCCCGGGTCCGGTACAGCACTTTCCAGGGCCTCTCCAGATCCAGGATCGCCGCTCCAAAGCTGTAAACGAAGCCGTTGCAGGTCCCCGAAACTCCATGATAGAACAACAGCCAGCCTTCGGTTGTTTCGATCGGAATCGGCCCGGCGCCGATTTTTGTGCCCTGCCACCAGCCGCTTCCGCCCTTGCTCATCACGTGCCTGTGATTTCCCCAGTAGATCAGGTCCGGGCTTTCGCTGATAAAAATATCACCGAAAGGAGTGTGCCCGCTGTCGCTGGGACGGCTCAACAGGAGGTACTTTCCATTGATCTTCCTCGGAAAAAGAACCCCATTTCGGTTGAACGGCATGAGCGGATTGGGCATGCGGATAAACGTTTTGAAATCCGTGGTCCTGCCCAGGCCGATGGATGCGCCATGCATGTCGTCGCACCAAACCACGTAGCACGTGCCGTCGATGTTCACGAACCGCGGATCGTAGCCGTAGCTGAGCGGGTTGGGTTTTCCCTTTTCATCGACCCATTGAATCGGGTCTGGCCCGATCTTCCACTGGAGGCCATTGTTGCTTCTGCCGAAAAACAACGTCGCCCGCCCGTTACGCTGGTCGGCGCGAAAGACGCCGACAAAGCCGTCCTTGTGCGCCAGGACCGCGCTGTTGTAAATGCGGGCGGCTTTGGGAATGGGGTTCCAGCTCAGGATCGGGTTGCCGCTGTAACGCCACAAGACGTCCTGGCAATCGCCGGGTCTGTCCTCCCACGGCATATTGGGCAGGGATTTGCCTATAATTGTTTTCTTCATTTGGGTTGTATCAGGTTCAGCAGGCAGCAAGCCCCGGGCTTGCAGCCGTTAAATCGATTCCAGCCTCCGTCAGGCTAGGCAACGGGCACGGGTTCGCCAGCCGTTTTGCGGCGCGCGTCCAGCTCCGCCTTCACCTGGACCATCGTCTTCTCATCCAGTTTGTAGAAGAAAAGCAGGATCAGCGCGACCACGCCCACGCCGGTTGGAATGATGCTCATCATGTTTTTCAATCCATTCAGGACATTGATGTTCTGGACGATGTTGGGCACGAACCCGGTCGAAGCCAGGATCGAGCCTGCAATCATGCTGCCAATGGCCCACCCGAGTTTATTGGACATGATGGAAGCCGAAAAGACCAGGCCGGTGGCTCTGCGCCCCGTTTTCCACTCGGAATAATCAGCCGTGTCGGCATACATGATCCAGAGAAGGGCCGAGATGGGGCCGCCGACGATGGACCCGACGATCTGGAACAGGAAGATCATCGTCAGGTTGCCTGGTTTGAAGAAGTAAAAAGCGCCGGTGCAGATGAGCGCAGCGATGAACAAAATCAGGGTGGCTCTTTTTCTCCCAAGCTTGCGGGCGAACACAGGCACCAGGGCCACGCCCACCAGCGAGAGCAACTGCCCGACCGTGTTGAAGGCCGAAGCCAGCACTTCAAAACCGTAGCGATGCGTTGTTCCAAAGATCGTCACTTCCTGTTCGCCAACGTAGTACTTGAAGTAATGCGCCGTCACGCTCAGCCGGATGCAAACGAAAAAGATGAACAGGATCGTCACCGCAAACAGAAGCATCCAGGGAACGTTTCGAGTCAAATCACCCAGGTCGTTGATCACCGATGTCTTCTCCTTCGCAATGGGCTGGATGCGTTCGTGCGTCGAAATGAACGTGATTAAAAAGAAAATCACCGCCGCCACCGAATACGCCGCAACAGTCAGTTGCCATCCCCTGGAAGCATTGCCGTGTCCCAACGCTTTCGCCAGCGGCAGCGCCGTCGCCGAAACAATAATGCCCGCCAGGTAAGCTCCAATGAATTTTGACGTCGCCGCATCGGCGCGGTCGACAGGGTCTCCGCTGATCACGCCCAACAACGAGGTGTATGGAATGTTGATGGCCGAGTAGAGGAACATGAACAGGATGAACGTCACGTACGCATAGATCACCTTCCCGCTCTCTCCAAAGCCGGGCGTGGTGAATGCCAGGACCGCTGAAATGCCCAGGGGAACCGCCACCCATAACAGGTAGGGCCGGAATTTGCCCCAGCGCGATTTCGTCCGGTCCGCCGCCATGCCAATAACCACATCGAAGATCGCATCCGACACGCGTGAGACAAAGAACATGAGCCCCGCCGCCTTGGCGGTCAGGCCGAAAACATCGGTGTAAAAGAACAGCAGGTAAAACGTGATGGTCTGCCAAAAAAGGCAGGAGGCCAGATCGCCAAATCCGTAGCAGATTTTTTCTCTTAAAGGGAGTTTCTGGTTTTCGGTGCCCATAAACGGTTTGCTGATTGTCGGGTTATTGGTTCA
>DASRKU010000318.1:0-11002 GCA_035648815.1 Verrucomicrobiia bacterium
GAAATGAATAGCTGCTGAAATGCTCTCGCGTGTTGCCAGTTCGCTGTATTGGATGTCGCGTTATATCGAGCGCGCGGAGAACGTTGCCCGGATCCTGGATGTGAACCTCCAACTGCTGCTGGATTTTCGCAGTCTGGACGAGGAGGGATCGCGGGACCATTGGATGCCAATCGTGCAGTGCACGGGCGACCAGGATTCATTCCTTGCGAAGCGCCAGCAGGCGACGGCGGGGGCGGTGGCCGAGTTCATGGTGTTCGATCGCGAAAATCCGAACTCCATTTTGTCATCGATTTACCAGGCGCGCGAGAATGCGCGAATGGTTCGGGACCAGATTACTTATGAGACCTGGGAGGAACTGAACCGGCTGTATCTCTTTGTGCTTTCGCCCGAGGCGCGGACCATGTGGGCGGACAGCCCGACGGATTTTTTCAACCAGGTCAAATCCAGTTCGCTGCTGTTGATTGGGCTGAGCACCGCGACGCACGTTCACAACGAAGGCTGGTGGTTCAGCCAGGCCGGGAGGTTCATCGAGCGCGGGGACAAAACCTCGCGCATCCTGGATGTGCGGAGCCATACGCTGCCGGCCCGCGGATTGCCGGGGGCGGTGACGCAGTCGGAGGCGCTGCAGTGGTCATCCATCCTGCGCTCGTGCAGCGCGTGGGATGTTTTCAAATCCGTGTACGGAGCGGAGGTGCATCCGCGCGAAGTTGCGGAGCTGCTCCTGTTCAACGAGGATTTTCCGCGCTCGGTGCGATACTGCGCCGATCAACTCAATCATGCGCTGCGATGCATCTCCGGCGTCTCGGAACGGCGCTTTTCAAACGAAGCCGAAAAACTCGCCGGCCGCCTGGTGGGTGAGCTCCAATTCGGCACCATCGAGGAAATTTTTGACGCTGGCTTGCATGAATCCATCGATCGTCTTCAATTCAAAATGAATGCCATCGGCGAGGCGCTGTTCAAGACCTACATCTTTCACTCGTCGGACATCGGCAATGGGGAATGCTTTGTTCAACAAGAGGAGCAACAACAACAGGTTTCCGGGTTTTAGCCCGCCAGGTGCGAGGCCCCCCAATTTTTTCATTGGATGAAACTCGATATTGTACACCGCACCCGCTACACGTACGCGCAGCCCGTCCGGGAAAGTTTTAACGAACTGCGGCTCCTGCCGGTGTCCACCGAGAGCCAGCGGGTCGAGGATTTTCTGCTGAAAGTCCTGCCGGCAAGCCCGCTGCGGCATTATCGCGATTTTTATTCCAACTGCGTCCATCATTTTGAAGTGCCGCAAGAGCACACGTCGCTGGCGATTGAGAGCCATTTGCGGGTGACGACGAAGCCTGCGCTCGGGTTGAGTCCGAACGCCCGGCCCGCAGCGCTGGAGCAATTGCGCCAGGGGCTGGACGTGGACCGGTGCCACGATTTTATCCAGGCCAGCCGTTTCGTTGACACGGCGCCGGAGACCTGGCGGCTGGCGATCGACGCGACCAACGGGGAGAGCGACACCTGGCAATGCGCGCTGCGGCTGATGCAATTCGTTCACGGCCAGATTGCGTACCGCAGCTATTCCACCCAGGTGCACACGACAATGAGCGAAGTGCTGGTCCAAAAGACGGGCGTTTGCCAGGACTTTGCGCACGTGATGATCGGCCTTTGCCGCACCTTGCGCATTCCCGCGCTCTACGTCAGCGGGTATATGGCCACCGAACAGGCCAACGCCACACATGCCTGGGTGGAGGTCTTTATCCCCGGCGCAGGCTGGCAGGCGCTTGATCCCACCCATGACAGAATCGCGGATGAGCGGTACGTGAAAATTGCCGTCGGCCGGGATTACGGCGATGTTGCGCCGGTGAAAGGGACTTACAAGGGAACCATCACCCGCACGATGAACGTGGAAGTCAGGATTGAAATTGTGGGTTGAAGATTCTGTCAGGTAGCGACATCGCTGCTGCGATGTCCCGCCCGCGTTGCAGCGGGCGGAACGGGAGCTATTCACACGCCCCAGCCGAGCCGCACATTGCGCCGCTGATGCGCGGCGCGAACGGCGCGGTAGCGCCATCCCTACCGAATTTGGAAACTCACTTTGGCGGTTCGATTCTATCGAAGACACCGGTCTGGGGATTCAGCCGGTAAATGCCGTCGGGATAGCCGAAATTTCCCGGGAGGTTGACCTGGGAAACGGCCACGCCCGCGGCGCGCGCGCCGAGCTCCGAGCTTTTTTGCAGAAACGCCAGCGGCCCGGTCGTCGCCTGGTTCCCCGAATACCGCGCCAGCACGCCGTCCGTCAGTTCAACGTCGAAATCCTGCTGGGCAAAAACCGTCGAGGGCCTGACGTCATAGGCCCGGCTGTAATCGGGTGCGACGACGTATTGGCTGCCGCGAGCCTTGTCGACAAACAGGTAAACGGCGGGCGGATAGACCCGGACGCCGCGCGGAGGCTTGTCGAGTTGGGCGATGGATGTTTTGATCGACGTGCAGCCGCACAGGAGCAATGCCAGCAGCGGCGCGATAACCAGCAGTTTGCATTTCATGGATTTTCCTTTGGGGTGTTGAACACGGATAAATCGATACCGGCGATTTTGCTGAGAAAGTTGACGGCGAGTTCCAACGGTTGAAACCAGAGCCATCCCAGGGGTGAAGCTGCCACGACAATGCCGACCGCCTGGCTGGCCCTGTAAACCAGGCCTCCGGAATCACCACGGCCGGCAGGCAAATTCAGGCCAAACAAGTTGTGAACCCGAAATGTCGCGCCTGCGTAGCGGACGTCCGCGGACGCATGCATCGTGTCCACCGTCCCGTGGGCCCGGCCGCGTTGCAAAGCCGCATTCACCCCGAGGCCTGGTTGGATCGAACGCAGCGGCAGGAACGATCGCAGTGCCTGGTTCGTTCCCGTGACCCGAAGTTCCGGCAAGGGCAACGCCGCCGCCTCTATCTTCGCCAGGGCGATGTCGTATTCGATTTCATCGCCTTGAGCGGTTGAAAGCGCCAGCGTCCGCGCAAACGGAATCGCCGATGATGAAGCGCTGGTCAGTTCATTGAACGACGGGGGCGACCGCCGCATGTTGCCCGCGACATGCGCGCACGAGATCAGGAAGAACTCCCGGGATTGCGGGACTTTGTTGCGGAAGATCAGCGTGATTAAACCATGATCCCGGTTCGCATCCAGCGTGGAGCCGGCGCCGCAGGTCGCGGCTTGAATCCGTCCGACAGGTATCACGTCGGTTGAAATTCTTCTGCGCCGGCCCCCGCGGGCTGTTAAATACAGGAATTGAGGCAGCCGCCGCCCCGCCCTGAGGGTTTGAACTTTGCGGCTCACAAAGAATTGAATGCAGGCGAGTCCTTCGACCCTGGCCGGGCGGCGCAATCCCGGAGATCTTTTGAATTTTGACCCGATACCGATCGCAAGGACGTTGGGGTAAGAGCGAAACCTTGCTTCCGCATCCTGTTTTGCGGCGATCAGTTGTTGGATCGTGCAAGCGCTCGGGTTTGCTTTCATTCGTCAAACCGCTCAATCCGGGGTAGGGCTGCGCTGCGCGCAGCCGGGCACATTGCCCCAACCCGCCCGTAGATTAGCCGCGCTCTTACGAGACGCGGCCACAGGCCACCATTACTTGCGCAAGAGCCTGCCAACTTCGCGCAACCGCTCCAGCTGCGGGCCTGAAATCAAACCGTCCTTGTCCGGCGGCACGTCCAGCAGATAGTTCGCGTGCCGGCTATTGCAGGTCTTGAGCCTGCCGACTATCGCTTCGGCACCCAGCAAATCCGACGGCTGCTTGACCTCGCGCCAGAACCATCGCTGGCCGGTTTGAATCGCATCCGAAACTTCCGCAGGCAACTGGTTGTCGATCGGCGGCAGCGTGTTCGCCCATGGATATTCAAAGCTCAGCGCATCGCTGAACTCGAGGTCGTGATCGTTATTGCAAAGCACGAGGCAATTCGGCTGGAGCGATTTTATATAAGCGAGAATTTCGGGCCATTGCCGGCGCGTATACTGATTGTACGCCTGGTCAATCCAAAGCAGGTCGATGGGGCCGTAGCGGGTCAGCAGTTCAGCGAACTGCTTTTTAATGAACCCGGCGAAGTCACCCGCGGCCTCGGGCGGCATACCGTGGAGATCCGGTTTTCCTGGTGGAGGAGCGTTGTGATGCTCCGCGTCGCTATAGTTGCCGGGAAAGCAATAATAAAGCCCGACTTTCAAGCCATGAGACCGGCAGGCGTGAACGAAATCGCGGACGATGTCGCCTTTGCCGCCCATGTAATTTGTGAACAGGGTGATGTCGTGCGTGGTGACGGCGCTGTCGTACAGGGTGATTCCTTCGGTGTGCTTGACCGTGAGGACGAGGTACTTCATGCCGGCGTCTTTGGCCACATCGGCCCATTGATTGCAGTCAAGCCTGGCAGGTTTAAAGAGGCCGGGGTCCTCGTAACCGCCGGCCCAATCCAGGTCGACAAAGGTTCCCAGGTTGAAATGGATGAACATGCCGAAGTGCCACGACATGAAATCGCGCTGTGCGGCGCTCAATACCGGGGGTGAAGAAGCATTGGTGCTGAACACTGTTTCCGCACCGGCAACCGAAGCGGAGTGCGCGGTGAAAAACAGCAAAGCGAAGCAAGCTGTTCCGATTTTGGCGAGCCAGGTCACGGGGCGATTAAAGGCAATTGCGGCTGAGCCGTCAAGAACGCGCGTGACCTTTTGTTAACGCCTTTGCGCTTCTTTAAAACAGCCTGCAAACAACTTCTGTACCCAAGCAAACGGAGGGAACGAAGGGGTTTGGGATTGCCGGCCCTGCAATTCTTACTGATGCCCCGGCTGCAGCTCCCAGTAAACCGCGTAGCGCTCATGGCTGATGCGATAGAACGGGGCCAGGGAAACTTCGGGGCTCGTTTTCGTGCTCCGAATTCGGAATGCCAGCGGTCCGGCTTTGGCAGGTTTTACGCGCGCCAGCACTTCTGAAGGAGTTCCGTGCAGCGACGGCGACGATGGCACCGGCAGTTTGGCGAAGTCCAACTGATCGCGGGTCTGCTGCCCATTGCCGGGCAGGTCGCCGGTTCCCAATTCCCCTGCGAGCACAACCGGCCCGTACAGGAACGCCACGAAATTCGTGGAGCCGGGGAGCAATTCAACCCGAAGCCGCATGGGAAGGCTCACTTCAACTCGGTCACCGTTGTGCCAGGCGCGATCGATGTCCACGTACGAACCGGGGCGCCCCGTGATCTTCTGTTGTTTGCCGTTTACTCGCACGTCCATTCGATCGGCCCAGGAAGGATAGCGAATTTTCATGATCAACGGCGTGTTGGAGGCGCATTGCACCAGCAACCTGGAGCTTGGGGCTTCGGGGAAGCTAGTTTCCTGTCGCAGCGTCAGTCCGCGCTGCGGCCACGCAACCTGGGACGGAATGAACAAATTCACATAGAGCGAATTGGACCCGTGGAAATAAATCGTGTCTCCATATTTGGCGTGATTTTCCATCCCGGTCCCGACACAGCACCAAAAGGATTGCGTCGGGGTGGAATAGGTCTTGAAGCGGCCTGACTGCAGCGGAATGAAATAGGTCATCATCCCGCTGTCCGGATCCTGCGAGGCGAGTATCTGATTGTAGAGACCGCGCTCATAAAAATCCATGAACTTCGCCGAAGGTTCCCATCCAAACAGGTGCCGCGTGAGCTTGAGCATGTTATACGTGTTGCAGGTCTCGGCAGTCTCGGGTGAGAGATGGGCGGAAAACTTTTCGACGGGGAAGAAATGTTCCTTGTCGCTGTCCCCGCCAATGACATAGGACCGGTGCAACGCGACTCGATCCCAGAAAAATTCCGCGATTTGCCGCATGCGCGGGTCCCCGTCCAATTCGTACTGGCGCGCTGCGCCGGTAATCTTGGGGATTTGGGTGTTCGCATGCAGGCCGTTCAATCTATCCTGCCCAGCGGCCAGGGGCGCGAACACCGACTCGTGATTGAAGGATTGCGCCAGCTTGAGATCTTCGGGATTGCCCGTGACCGAATAGAGGTTCGCGAGCACTTCATTCATGCCGCCGTGTTCGGTCGAAAGCGCCGCTTGCATCTGCGCATGGGAAAGGCGCCCGACGCGGAATTGGAGCCATGCCGACATCCGCTCCAGCACTTCCAAAGCCTGGCGATTGCCGCAATGCTGGTGCACATCCAGCAACCCCGCCATGATCTTGTGCAAGGTATAATACGGCGCCCACACGTCTTTGCGCTGGTCCACCCGGTCAAACAGACTTTCTGGGTATGCGGACAGGAATCCCTTGTTATAGCCCTGCGAAGGCAGGGCGTCCTGGCATTTGGCCAGCTCCGCGACAAGGTATTCCGCCCGCTTTTTCAGCGCGTCATCCCCGGTACTCGCATACATGAGCGCGCACGCGGAAAGATAGTGGCCCACGCTGTGCCCGCGCAATTCGCAGTCGGGCTTCTCCCATCCGTCCAGCGGCTCGGCCGATGACGGCAGGCCCGCGGTCACCCGGAAATTGTGCAGCAACCTGTCAGGATCCAGGCTCAGGAGGTACGCCGCATCCCGCTGCATCGCGTCGCGAAAAGGCCCGTCCAGCAGCCGGACATTCTCCAGCGCGAATGGCTCGGCCGCAAGATTCACCGGGGCTTCAGGCCTTGACGCCGACAGCTTCTGGCCCGCGGCTCCACAAACACTCATAACCAAAAAAGCGGCGACTGCGGATAATTGGATTCCAATGAGAAATTGTTTTTGCATTGGATGTTGGGCGTTGGATGTTCGTTGTTGGATGTTCATTCTATTTGGAAACGATTCTCACCGGCTTCAACACCACTCGTCCCAGCAAACCCGAATCGCGCACGGGCCACTTCGAGGCGTCCAGCGGCTTGTAATCGCGACCGACCATGTTGATGTCGTAAAAATATTTCCATCGGACGTGGCGGATATCCAGATCGCGGACGCGGTTGGCGGCGAGATTGGAAACCTCGAATTCCAAGGTGTTGCTGCCCGGCTTGAGGTATTTCCCAATCGCCATTTCAAAAGGCTTGCACCAGAACGTTCCGGCTTCAATCCCGTTCACCTTCACGCGCGCGCTGTCACAAACCTCGCCCGGATCGAGCAGCCAGTCGTCGGCCAGACTCTGACCCTCACCCCTTCCCTCTCCCATCCGATGGGAGAGGGTGGCCGGTTTGTCCGCCATAGCCTTGGCGAAGGCGGAAGGCCGGATCAGGGTGCTTTGCTTGCCCTCGACTTTCGACTCTCGACTCTCGACTTCCTTTTGCGGGGTAAGGGCGGTTAGGTCAAACTGAATCGTGTAGCGGGCGGTCCCGGCAAAACGGCGAAGCTCCGGATCCTCACGAGCGGTCCAGGAACCGAGTTCCGAGGTTTCAAATCCCGCCGGAAGCACAGGGCCTCCTTCGATGAACTCCACTTTCCATTTGCCGGAAATGATCGTCGGTTCTCCGGAGTGTTCGTAATAGGGCCACCGTTGAGCATGTACGATCTTGTTTGTGAATGTCCGCAGGATGATGGAATCGCCGGGATTCAACTGCAGGTAGAGTTCCGAGGCTCCATTCGTGGCTCTCGTCGAGGCGAGCCCAACACGGTCCAGGTAGCGCGGGTCCAGGAGCACCGCCGAGGCGGCGCGCGTCCCGAGTCTGATCCAGCCGTCCACAGGCCTGTCGCCACGATTGGCGATAAAATAATGATATCCTTCCGCGTGCCGGCGCCGGACAAAACGCAACCCGAGATCGGCTGCGGGTTCCCTGGTGACTCCGGCAGCTTCAAGCATCGCCCCCGGATCGTCCGACACCCACAACGCTCCCTTTCCGACTTTCGCGCAGCGCACCAGCCCGCCTTTAAATCCCAATCCATTGACTTCTTTGTGGAATGCGGCGCGTCTTTCTTCCAGATCGCCAAGACCTGGGACGTCCTCGGGCAACTGATTTTCAAACAGAACCGACTCCCCATCGCGCGCCAGTGCGATGAGCGCTTTCAGAGTGTATTCGGGCATGAATTGTGTTTTCGGCACGAGGATGGCTCGGTAGACGTTCCCGTTCACAACGATGTCGCGGCTCTTCACTTGGGCCTGCCGCAAGAAGCGGTCTGAGGCCACGTCATATCCGTAGCCATGTTCCCACAGATACGACGCATCCTGGTGGACAGGATGAGATCCGAGCCAGCGATTGGCTTCCTCCACAGTAAAGGGCATCAGCAGTTCGCCGGGCTGGTGCCAGAAATCGTGCGCGGGAAAATAAAGCAGCACATCGCTTGCTGGCGCTCCGCTCTGCAAGATGGACTGGCATCGGGTCACATAAGCATTCAGGCAAGGCAGGTCGCGCCAGAGTCCTCCGCTGGGCCCGAAATTAACGGCCGCATAAAATTGCCAGCCCGGCCACGGCGCTTCGGCCGGCGAATACGGAATTCCATGGCAGAGCATGTGGTTGACTCCGCTCAGGAACAATTGGTCGGCGGCACTTTGCACCTGCGCAAGGCTGGCCTGGAAATGTTCCGTCAGCCAGGTGAACGATTCGGCCGACGACAGCTTGTGTCCCCCGAGGTGCGCTGCCGAAGAACTCAGCTTGTTCATCAACATGTTCGCCTCGCCAAGGCGGCCAAAGATTTCAGTCTCCGGAATGTCCGCCGCCGCATACGCATCAACCAAATTCGCAGGAGCGCCATGAGCCTGGTCGCGAGTCAGGCAGGCCCGGCGATGCGCCCATGCTGTCCATCGCTCGATCCATGCGACATGCAGGTCGGAGATAGTCTCGCGATAATCCTGCCTCACCCGCGCAGCCGTGTCCGGGTCACCCTCCCCAAACAGGGCGGGCATTTGCGTCCGAAGATCGTAACCGCGAAGTTTTCTGAATTGGGCAAAGAAATCCGGGCTCCAATCCGCGGCATAGTATTCAAACGAATCATGAAACCACGCCCGAGGATTCACGCCGCGAAATTCCGCAAAAGCTTTGTCGAACCCGGCCAGGTACTCATTCAACGCCGGAATCGAGTAAGGATTGAGCACATTGCCTTCGCCACCCGGGGCGGCGCGCTTCACCTTTTGAATCGGGCTTTCTGCCGCCAGCGCATACAGCCGCCAGGAGCCCTCCGGAGCCGCCCAGTCCAGCTTGCCGTTCTTCACACGAAGCGTTAAATCCAACCTCTCTCCTTTGCCTG
Source organism: Verrucomicrobiia bacterium (assembly GCA_035648815.1). Taxonomy (GTDB): domain Bacteria; phylum Verrucomicrobiota; class Verrucomicrobiia; order Limisphaerales; family BOG-1460; genus DASRKU01. Next base: position 9,131 of record DASRKU010000318.1, read on the forward strand.
AAATCGCAGTCAAACTCTGCAAACGTCCTTTTGGAAGTGGCTGGCGCAACGCCTCGCCCGCCCCCAATTCGAATCGAGCTAAATGAATCATGGAGGAAGCAAAAGCTTCCGTCACATCGCGCCCGCCATACGGCCAACCAGTCCCACCCGTAAGGTCCACCCCCAAACCCAGCCGCTTCGCTTCCTGCACTGTAAAAGCGAACATCTCCATCCAGCGCGCAGAGAGAAACGGTATGAACCGGTCTTCGTATCCGCGAACACCATAGATAGGGCAGATCTCCACCCCGCCAAAACCCGCGTCCCGAAACTGCGTCAGCATGGATGTCAGGTTTGTCCGGTCCACCGCATTCCCCAGCCACCACCATCGTGTCCAGGGGCGCTGTTCGCGCGTGATCGGCCCCCAGCCAAGCGGATCGGACAATTCGCCGTTGTCCTGGGCGATGGATTCACTGGCAGCAGCACCCGTCATAACGGCGGACGAAGCACCCAGTATCACAGCGAAAAAGACGGTGCTTATCCGGCAGATCATGCGCCGGTTTAGCAGATCCGCCGCCGCGTCGCCAGTTTGTACCGAGCACCGGATCTGCGCGCTAGCGTCCTGGAGTGCGCCAGACCTCTGGCGCTTTGTGCGCTGTGCCCGCGTCCGAGAGTGTGGAATTCTCGAGAGTGCGCCCGCGCTTAAAAGCGGCAGAGGGCTGCCGCACTCCAAAACCTGTCGGACATTCTCGAGCTCCGGGCATGCGCACTAGCGTCCTGGAGTGCGCCAGACCTCTGGCGCTTTTTTTTGAAGCTACCAATCCGTGCTTGGCTCGAAATCATCGTACACACCAAGCCGGTCGGTCTTAAATCGATAAATGGACTTCACGATAGCTTGTGAAGCCGTTCTCTCAAGCCAACCAGCCGAACACCAGGGATACTGATTCGCGACTGGAACAAGTTTATGCTTCACCGCGTTTTGGTGAACGTAATTCAGACGCGCCAAATAAGACCTTTGATGGGTCAATCGGGTGTCCCAATAATTATGCCAGACTTGCCTGCCAGGAGTCTTGTCCAGTTTATTCACCCATTCCGAGGTTTTTACATGCAGGAACTTCAACATGGCAATTAAACTGGAAGCATTCGTTTCATCGCCAGGAGAATGAGCAACGAAATGGTAATGGTTCGAAAAAGCAGACCAGGCTTCAAGCTGCCAATTAAAACTGTGGCAGACGCTGAGTAATCCCCGGTACAAGACGCCCAATCGTTTCGCTCCGCGAAAATGGTGTTCCTTGAGGTAGGTTGCAGCCGTGATGAAGTACGTCCCTCGCTCATTCAGCTGGTGTGTCGGTGCGTGAGGCCATGGAATCCCGGAGCCCGCCATTTCGTTTTTCTAACGAGAACCATTGGAGAAGGCAACCGCAAAAGTGGTCACGAGTTTCCGGCCGGCACACGGAGCACCTGCAATAATCCTCATGCGGCAATTCACCCCCTCTACAAAGCGGCAGAGGGCTGCCGCACTCCAAGACCTGGCGGATGTTCCCAAGCTCCGGAAATGCGCGCGCCAGCGTCCTTCTAGGGAGGCGACCCGTAATGCGCGGCGTAGGACGCGTAAGCCGCCGAATCCTCGAGCATGGCGTCGATTACCGATGCAATCGGCCCGGGTTTGACCAGTCCCGACAACACCGCGCGATCTCCAATATCGTCCGCCAGAACAAACGTGGGTCGCTGCGTTACTTTAAGGGAATGAAATTCGGCCGTGCTCGAGCGGACGCGTTTCTCGATCATAGAAGATTGCGCGTGAGCTAAAAGTTTTTTGGAATTCAAGCGTGCCACTTTCACAGCGGCCGCCACCGAAATCTCCCACTTCCCAACCTTCTGGCCTTTCCGCATGGT
>DASRKU010000319.1:0-7276 GCA_035648815.1 Verrucomicrobiia bacterium
AGCCAATTCCTCCGGGGTGAAGATTTCGATGGCTCCAGCGTTGTCCTTCATCTTGTCGATGCCAGCGAACTCGTCCCAATCGGAAGGGAGATACTTCCTATTTTTGGCGAACCTGAAAAGCGTGGCGAGCGCCAGCCGGAAATTGTTATAGCTGCGTGCCGAGAGCCCGAGCCCGTCCAGGAACGCCCGGAGTTGAGCGCCCTCGATCCGGGCTATGTCCATCGCAAATGACTCCTTGAAGCGCCCGAGGCGGTAGTCCAGGTCTTGAATGTAAAGCTCGCTCAATCCTTTGGCTCTCCGATCCTTAATAAATTCGTCCACGGCTGTTGCTACGGCTTTGTCTGGCATGCTGGCCGGATACCGCTTGGCGTAGGACCGCGCAGCTTCCACCAATGACGCCTTGACCCCGTTCAGAGCCTTGTGAGCCTCGACAAATTGCAGGACTGCCAGGTCCAGCTTCATATTCAACGGCCTGAGCGCAGCCACGGCCCGCATGTAAACCAGCTTGTCGTTCGCGGAGAGCGTGATTGCGTCCTGGTCCCCACGGAGTAGTTGCTCCAGCATCTCATTGCCCTTCTGGCGGGCGTCCGCGTATTCAGAGAAGCTGTGGAACTTCCGTTGCCCTCCATCGCCAACGAAGGGCAGTTTGAATTCGCTGTAGCCTTTCCTTCCGATCCGATACATGGTTGCCACGGCGTGGCTTCGCCCTGCGCGAAACGGGAATGCCTTTGGTGTTGTCTTCGGGAAACTCACTGGAATCTTCTTCATGGTCGGTATTGTGTGGAAACTGTGTGGAAAAGTCAACCCCTCGATTAAACCCCTGTAAACAATGGCGACCCTACCGGGAATCGAACCCGGGCTCCCACCGTGAAAGGGTGGTGTCCTAACCGCTAGACCATAGGGTCGTCGTTGGGCGCGGAAATATAGTCACGGTATAAATCCTGTCACGTAAATTCGCAGCGGCAAATCGTGGCTGCGCCTCGTCGGAACGCAGCTAACTATCTGACCGAGAGTTGAGGAGTTGAGTCAGCCGCGCTCTCACGAGGCGCGGCCACACCCGCATCTTCAAAATTGGCGTTTGCGTTGACCCCCTCTTTTCACTAGCTTGGATTTCCCTGCGTCATGAAAATTTATATCGATGGCAAGTTCTACGACGAGCGAGACGCAAAGATTTCGGTCTTTGACCACGGCCTGCTGTACGGCGACGGAATCTTTGAAGGAATCCGCGCTTACCACGGGCTTGTGTTTCGATTAAAAGAGCACATCGACCGGCTCTTCTGCTCGGCAAAATCCATTCTGTTAAAAGTCCCGCTCTCGCGCGCGGCGCTGACGGAGGCGGTTCTCGAAAGCTGCCGGAAAAACAAGATCCAGGACGGTTACATTCGCCTGGTGATCACGCGGGGAGTCGGCACGCTCGGGCTCAACCCGAAGCGCTGCAAGAAACCGTCGGTCATCATCATCGTCGGGAAGATCCAGTTATTCCCCGCTGAACTGTATGATCGCGGCATGGAGATCATCACGGTGCCCACGGTTCGGAATCTGCACAGCGCTTTGAACCCGGCGATCAAGTCGCTCAATTATCTCAACAACATTCTGGCCAAGATCGAGGCGAACAATGCGGGTTGCGAAGAGGCGGTGATGCTCAATTCCGAAGGGTTCGTTTCCGAGTGCACGGGCGACAACATTTTTATCCTGAAAGCCGGCAAGCTGATGACACCTCCGTTGTTCGCGGGGGCTCTTTACGGGATCACGCGGCAGGTGGTGATGGAGATGGCGATGCAGTCGGGGATTCCGGTGAGTGAACCCAACCTGACGCGGTATGACCTGTTCAATGCCGACGAATGTTTTGTGACCGGGACGGGGGCGGAGATTGTTCCGGTGGTGAAGATTGACGGGAGGGAGATTGGGACGGGCAAGCCGGGGACGGTAACAAAGCAGCTTGTTACGCAGTACCGCGCCTTGACTAAAGCGTCTGGCGAGCCGATATGAAGGATAAAGCTGTATCGATGCGGATTTTCGCCGATTACCAACCGGGCACGCCATGGCGGGGCGGGCACTTTCAGTCGATTAGCCATTGAACGAGATATGTTGTGCAGCATTTGCAAGGAACGGGAAGCGACCGTGCATTTGACCCAGATTGCGGGGGACAAAATGCAAAAGGTGGATCTTTGCGAAGAATGCGCCAAGACCAAGGGCGTGAACGATCCCACCGGTTTTTCTCTTGCCGATTTGCTGTTGGGCTTGGGCGCTTCCCAGGAAATCGAACAGTCCTCGGGCGGGGTGGAAATCAAATGCGCGCGGTGCGGTTTTACGCAGGCTGATTTCAAGAAGGCGGGGCGGCTGGGTTGCCCGGAATGTTACAAGACTTTCGCCGAAGGCCTCGAAGGCTTGCTCAAGTCCATGCACAAAGGCACGCGTCACGTCGGCAAAGTCCCCGAATCGCTGCGTCAAACACGGGATTTGTCCGATCGCCTGGTGGGCCTGCAGAAAAAACTCAACAAGGCGATCGAGGACGAAAACTTTGAACAAGCTGCCCAGTTGCGGGACCAGATCAAACAGATGAGCGCTCAACTGGGCAATATCGCAGCGTGCTAGGCATACGATGGACTTGCATGAATTTCTTACCCCACCGGCTGAAACCGCGCGCCGCAAAGGACCGCACGACAGGATCGTAATGTCCAGCCGCGTCCGGCTGGCGCGCAATATCAAGAACGCCGCCTTCCCGGGCTGGGCCAAAAAACCCGAACGCATCAAGGTGCTGGAGTCCATCCGGCCCGCGGTGGAAACGCTGCCGGAAATGGCAGAGGCCTTCTCGCAATCGATGGACAACCTGACCGCGTTGGAGAAACAGATTTTGGTGGAGCGCCATCTTATCAGCCGCGAACACGCCGCCAAGAGCGCGGGCAGCGGCCTGGTTCTGAATCGGGACGAGACCCTGTGCGTGATGATCAACGAGGAAGACCACATGCGGATGCAGGCGCTCAAGCCGGGGCTGCAGTTGCGGCAGGTCTGGGCGGCGATTGACCACGTGGATTCGGAGCTCGAGAAGAAGCTGGAATACGCCTTCAGCCCGGAGCTGGGGTATTTGACTGCCTGTCCGACGAACATTGGGACAGGGATCCGGGTGAGCGCGATGTTGCATCTGCCGGGGCTGGTGCTGTCCGAACAGATTAATCCCATTATACAATCGGTGAACAAGCTGGGGCTGGCAGTGCGTGGATTGTACGGGGAAGGGACCGAGGCACTGGGCAACGTTTTCCAGGTGTCCAACCAGATGACATTGGGCGAAGCGGAAACGGCGATTGTGGAGAGGCTGGAGAAGGTCCTGGCGCAGATTATCGAGCACGAGGAAAACGGGCGGGCAATGCTCCTGGAGAAGAAGCCCAAGACGGTTTACAACCATATTGGGCGGGCGTATGGGATTCTGGCCAACGCCCACAGTATTTCTTCAAAAGAAACAATGAATTTGCTGTCCCTAATGCGATTGGGGATGGACCTGGGGTTATTCCCCGACGTGGACCGTTCGCTGGTGGATGAATTGTTCATTATGACCCAGCCGGCGCACCTGCAAAAGCAGCATTCTGAGAAGCTTTCCGCCGAGGAACGCGATTTGCTCCGGGCAGACATGCTGCGTGAACGATTGAAGCAGGTGAGCCGTCCCGTTTCAAAACCAGCAGCAGAAACGGGAGGTGGATTGGACAAACCGGATAAATGACGGCACTTTGAAGTAGTCTTGTATGAGCGATGAAGCCATGAGTAATTTTACCCCGCGAGCGCAACAGGTGCTCGCGCTGGCGCGCAAGGAAGCCGACCGCTTCAACCACAACTTTGTTGGAACCGAGCACCTCCTGCTCGGGTTGATCAAGCTGGGCCAGGGCGTCGCGGTCAATGTTCTCCAGAAGATGGGTCTCGACCTCGAAACGGTCCGAATGGAAGTTGAGAAGCAGGTGGGAACCGGACCCGATCAGAAAATGATCGGCAACATCCCGTATACCCCGCGCGTCAAGAAGGTCCTTGCCCTCGCGGCCAAAGAAGCCAAAGCCCTCAACCATACATATGTTGGCACCGAGCACATCCTGCTCGGACTGCTCCGCGAAGGCGACGGCGTCGCCGCAAGGGTCCTGAAGAACCTGGATGTCGATATCGAGCAAACCCGCCAAGAGATCCTCAAGGAACTGGATCCCAATTTTGCGCCGCAGGAAGAATCCGGCAGCGTCACGGGCGGCGGGGAACCTCCCGAAAAACCCGCAGGCGAAAAGAAGGGTGAAGTCAAAACACCCGCGCTCAAGGCCTTCGGCCGCGACCTCACTGAAATCGCGCGCAAGGGCGAGATGGACCCGGTTATCGGGCGCAAGAACGAAATCGAGCGCGTCATCCAGATCCTCTGCCGCCGAACCAAGAACAATCCCGTCCTGCTCGGAGAAGCCGGCGTCGGCAAAACCGCCATCGTCGAAGGACTCGCCCAGGAGATTGCCGCGGGCAATGTCCCCGAATTGCTCCGGGACAAACGCGTCATTACCCTCGACCTCGCGCTCATGGTCGCAGGCACCAAGTACCGCGGCCAATTTGAAGAGCGCATCAAGGCCGTCATGGATGAAATCCGGCGATCCAAAAACATCATTCTGTTCATCGATGAATTGCACACGATTGTCGGAGCCGGTTCCGCGGAAGGGACGATGGATGCCTCGAACATTATCAAGCCGGCCTTGAGCCGCGGTGAACTCCAGTGCATCGGCGCCACAACGTTGAACGAGTATCGCAAGTATATCGAGAAAGACGCCGCCCTCGAACGCCGGTTCCAGGCCGTTAAAGTCGAAGCGCCATCGGTGGACGAGACGATCCTCATCCTGAAAGGACTGCGTCCGAAGTACGAAGAACATCACAAGGCGGAGTTCACCGACAAAGCCATTGAGGCGTCCGTGAAACTTTCGGATCGGTACATCACCGATCGTTTTCTGCCGGACAAAGCCATCGACGTCATGGATGAAGCCGGGTCGCGCGCGCGCATCGGGACGATGACCCGCCCGCCCGAAGTCAAGGGATTGGAAGCCGAGATTGAGGAAATCAAGGCCGAGAAGGAGCGGGCGATCAAGAATCAGGACTTCGAAGGCGCCGCATCGATGCGGGACAAGGAAAAGCATTCGAAGGAAAAGCTGGAGAGTCTTTTGAAGGAATGGCGCACCACGCGCGAGGAAAAACGCGTGAAGGTGGACGAGGAAGACATTTTGCACATCGTTTCCAAGTGGACAGGCATTCCGTTGCAGCGAATGGAACAGGGTGAGATGCAGCGGCTGCTCAAGGTGGAAGAGGAAATGACGAAGGTGGTCATCGGCCAGACCGTGGCCGTCTCGGCGATTTGCAAGGCGCTGCGCCGGTCGCGGGCGGATCTGAAGGATCCCCGGCGGCCCATTGGGACCTTCGCGTTGCTGGGTCCGACCGGCGTCGGAAAGACCCTGCTTGCCAAGAACCTCGCCGAACAGATGTTTGGCGATTCCAAGTCTCTCATTCAGCTCGACATGAGCGAGTACATGGAGAAGTTCAACGTCTCCAGGCTGATCGGCTCTCCGCCGGGCTATGTGGGATACGAGGAAGGCGGCCAGCTCACCGAACAAGTGCGGCGCAAACCTTACTCGGTCGTTCTTTTCGATGAGATTGAAAAGGCCCATCCGGACGTTTGGAACATGCTCCTGCAAATCCTTGAGGAAGGAAAACTGACCGACAACGTCGGGCGGGTGGTGAATTTCAGGAACACGATCATTCTCATGACCTCGAACGTGGGATCGGACACGATCAGACGCCAGAGCACGCTGGGTTTCTCGCCCATTACCGACGAGAGCAGCTACGAAAAGATGCGCGAGAAGATCATGGATGAAGCCAAGAAGACTTTCCGGCCCGAATTTCTGAACCGGCTGGACGACTTGATTGTGTTCCGCTCGCTCACCAAGCAGGATCTCATGGAAATCCTGGATCTCGAGGTCAAGAAGGTCATGGTGCGGCTCAAGAACCGGAACATTCATCTTCAACTGGACGAAAAGGCGCGGAATTTTCTGGTGGAAAAAGGGTACGACCCGCAATACGGCGCCCGCCCGATGCGCCGGTCAGTGGAACGGTTCCTGGAAGATCCGCTCGCGGAAGAAATCCTGCGAGGCAATCTCCACGAAGGCGATCCCATCCTGGTCTCCGTCGAAAACGATCACGTGGTCTTTACGCAAAAGGAAACGCCCGCCGGGGCGCTCTCCAGCTAAGCTTCTGTTGCCGCCGCCTCCGATTTGAAAATTGGAGGCGGCGGCGTCTTTTTGAACTTCTTCCATGGCTTCAATCCCTTATGCATTTGAGGATCGCGAATCAAAAACTTTAATTTGAACATACGCCGATTGTGATTATTCTAACTCGTTGTCCCCTTAACTGAAAAGAAACGCGATACACGTTATGAAGAAACGATCCATACTCATGGCCCAGGCGTTCCTGCTGGCGGCGGCTCTGGCCGTGCCTGCTTACGGCGCCGGCAAAGAAGTTACAATCAGTGGCGAAGGCAAGTGCGCCAAGTGCTCGATGCATGAAACCGAAAAATGCCAGAATGCGATTCAAACGCAGGAAGACGGCAAGGAGGTCACGTATTACCTGGCCGATAACAAGGTGAGCAAGGAGTTCCACGACAATCTGTGCAAGGAATCGCACAAGGTGACCGCCACGGGCACCGTCAAAGAGAAGGACGGCAAGAAAATTCTCACAGCTTCGAAGATTGAGCTGGCGAAGTAAGCCTGGCCTGCCGATTTATTCAAGCCTGCGCCGGATCGGCGCAGGCTTTTTTATTTTGCGCGGAGCTGCCTATCTGCCGGGAAAGTCCAATGAGCAGGCCGGTCAGGATGACGAGACAGCCGAGCCATTGGCCGGTATGGAACGTTTCGTGAAGCCATAGCACGGCGATCGGCACGCCAAAAATGGACTGGCTGAATACGGTCAGGGCCACCACGTTCACCTGGGATTCCCGGATCACCATCAGCCACACCCCGTAACCGAGGGCGGTGCAGATCAGAGCCAGCAAGACCAGCAACACCCAGGCTTTGGCTGGCAAGAGGCAAGCCGCAGCCACAGTGGCGGGACCGTCGATGATCAAATTGCCCGCCAACCCGGCGAGCAATGAGACCGTCAGCAGCTTCATGGGAGATGCGCGGCGGAGAAGCGGTTTGCCGATCACCGAATACGCGGCTTCGCAAATGAACGAGGAGACGAAAACCAGGCTGGCGCCAAGACCCATCCATTGAAAATCTTTCCG
>DASRKU010000320.1:0-20178 GCA_035648815.1 Verrucomicrobiia bacterium
GATGGAAGCCGTCCGCCAGTTCGGCGCCGGCAGGAAAGTGCTGTTTCAGCGTGAGTTCGAGCTGGCATCCGAAGGGCGGCTGGTCGCGCTCCTGATCGAGGGGGAAAACGGGCGGAACCTGACGCTGTTGACGAACCTGTCCGGTCCGCTTCGCCTGCACTGGGGCATCGCGCGCTATTCCTCAAATGATTGGTTCCTGCCTCCCCCGCCCTTGCGCCCGCCGGGCACTCTCGTCAGCGAAGGGAACAGCGCCCAGACGCCATTCACGCCGGAGGACGGTCTCCTTTGTGTTCACATGGACATTCCTCGGAACGAAGAGCCGATGGGGATCCAATTCGTTCTTCAGCAGACAGAGTCAAATCGGTGGATTAAATACCAGGGCGGAAATTTCTTCGTGCCGTGCAGGCTCGACGACCATAACAAGGCTGCGGGTGATGCGCCGGTGTTGCCGGAGATGACCGGCCAGATCATCCAATCGGAAATGGGCCGGAATTCCTGGACGCTCATGCACCGGTTCAATTTATGCCATGATCTGCTGGACCGGGCCGAGGGCAAACCGGACGCGCTGGCGCTGCTTTTTGTCTGGCTTCGGTATTCGGCGTTGCGGCAGTTGACCTGGCAGCGCAATTACAACACAAAGCCGCGCGAGCTCAGTCATGCCGAGGATCGCCTGACGCAAAAACTTGCCGCTCTTTGGGGGCGCGAATCCAAAGGCCGGCCATTCGTCCGGTTGCTGCTGGCCTGTGTTGGGCCGGGGGGCGATGGCCAGGGGATCCGGGATGAGGTCCTCAACATCATGCACCGCCACCACATCAAGGAGTTGTCGGGACATTTTCTAGAGGAATGGCACCAGAAACTGCATAATAACACGACTCCCGACGACATCGTCATTTGCGAAGCCTACCTGGAATTTCTCTCGTCGAATGGCAGCCAGGAAAGATTCTACCAGAAACTCCAGGAGAAGGGTGTCAGCCGCCAGCGCCTGGAAACGTTCGAACGGCCTATTCGCAGCCAACCCGATTTTGTGCCGCACCTCAAGGATGCATTGCTCCATGATTTCCAGAATTTTCTTCGCATTCTCCGGGCGGTTCACGAAGGGACCGATCTGGAAACCGCGTCAAACGCGGCGCGGTCGCGGCTGGATGCGGACACTCAGAACCTTCTCTCCAGGATCCGGGAACACCGGCAGGGTAATATCGCGCTGCCCACCGTCGTTGGCGAGATCACTGAAGCCCGGCGGCGCATTCATTACGCGCTGGAGAAGGCGTCCTCCCGGGAACTGCTCTACCTGGACCTGGCGTTGGAACAATTTTTCAGGACCGCGGTGGAATACAACCTTCAGCAAGTGACCGAAACCGGCGCACTCTCCGAATTGATAGCGCGCGCGCTTGAAAACCGGCTGCTTTCCTCCGGCGACCCGGAGTTGGACTTGTGCTTGCAGCATTGGCAGACCGTCACAAAGCAGATGCGGCCTGATGCGGATTGGGCGCTCCACGCAAAATCCGTGGTCGATCGCATTGCGCGGGTGCTCGGGCAATTGATGGATGGCATATACCGGATGCTTCAGCCCAAAGCCGAATTGCTGGGCCACGCTTTTCATGCCGACGCCTGGGTCATCACGTTGTTCAGCGAAGAAGTGGTGCGCGGCGGGAGCCTGGATTTTGCTCTTTCACTCCTGTTACACCGCCTTGAACCGTTGCTTCGGAAAAATGCCCGGCTGGGAAGCTGGCAGGTGGTCAGCCGCGGCGGCGGGACAGGCATCGTCGAAGTCGTGGATGAACTCCGCTCGGTGCAGGGCAGGCAATTTGACAGCCCGAGAGTGATTCTGGCCGATAAGGTCCGCGGGGATGAAGACATTCCCGATTCTGTCACCGCCGTGATCGCTCCCGACGTGACTGACATTGTTTCGCACGTCGCGGTCCGGGCGCGCAATGCCGGCCTGTTGTTTGCCTCCTGCTACGACGCCGAAATATTAAAGCGGATCAAGGCTCTCAAAGGCCGGACCGTCCGGGTCGGGGTGAACCCGGCCGGCGATGTCATCGTCGAGGAAGCAGCCGGGGACACCGCCCGCAGCGTGCGTCCTGCGAATCGGCCACGACAATTGAAGCGCCTGCCCGCGTTTAAGGCCTGGGCCCTCTCCGAAGCGGAGTTCGATTCGTCCGAAACAGGCGCCAAGGCGCTCAACCTTCGGGCTATTGCCCCCAAATTACCGGACTGGATTCATCGACCCGTTTCCATCGCGGTGCCTTTCGGGATTTTCGAGAAAACATTGGGCTCCGCAGCCAACCAGGAGATTGCGCGTGAGTATGAAAAAGGGGTGATGGCGGTCGAAGCCGCCCCCGAACGTGTGCTCCCGCAGTTGCGGGAAACCATTCTCAAGCTGAACGCTCCGCGCGAGCTCACGTCCGCATTACGACAAAAGTCCGAGCAAGCACGCCTGCCCTGGCCGAAGGACGACAGCGGACCCTGGGAATGCGTGAAGCGGGTCTGGGCCTCAAAATGGAACGACCGGGCCTATTTCAGCCGCAAGAGCCAGTCTATTGCCCACCAGGACCTGCTGATGTCCGTGCTGGTCCAGCAGGTCGTCGAAGCAGATTATGCCTTCGTAATCCATACCGTGAACCCGTTCACAAATAATCCGGGCGAATTGTATATCGAAATGGTGGCTGGCCTCGGGGAAACTCTCGTCGGCAATTATCCGGGTCGAGCCCTGAGCGCTGTTTGTGAGAAAGGCTCCAGCGATGTTCGATTGCTGTCTTACCCGGGCAAGAGCTTCGCTCTGCGCGGGGGCGGGCTGATTTACCGATCCGATTCCAATGGCGAAGACCTGGAGGCCTTCGCCGGCGCGGGGCTCTACGACAGCGTGATGTTGCCTCAAGCCAAAGAGGAACTGGTGGATTATTCCACCGACCGGCTTGTGTGGGATGACTCTTTCAGGAAACAAATCCTCGAACGCCTCACCGAACTTGGGAAACTGGTGGAAACGGCGGCAGGATCCCCCCAGGATATAGAAGGTGTCTTGCGAAAGGGACAATACTACGTCGTCCAGACCCGTCCCCAGGTCGGGATCAGGCATGAGTGACCTCACGAAACCAGAGGCGGCCGGGAAGCAAACCGCGATCCCGGCTCGCAATGTTTCCCGGCTTCGGCCCCTGATTGCCATTGGAAATCAGACCGCGTTCAGCGCCGCCACGATCCTCGAGCCGTTCGAATATGCCCTGGCAAACTGCTTTGATGCGTTTGAATTTTTCCCGGATAAAAAACCGAGTGGTGAAGGCTGGGATAGCGCGGACCTCAATGCCGAGGAGCGCGCCCGCATCCGCACGAGGGCCGCAATCCAGGGACTCCGGCTTTCGGTCCACGCGCATTGGGCGGCAAATCCATTGCTCCCGGAGTCATTTCCAATCCTTTGGCGTGATCTGGAACTGGCCGAGGCCATCGGTGGGAAGCTCTTGAACATTCATTTGTATCTCGAGGCCGGCATTGGGGCATTCGCGCGAGCGGTCGCGCCGCTGCTGGAAAAGAGCGCGGCAAAGGGAATTCAGATATCGATTGAGAATACGCCGGAGACGCACCCTGCCCATTTCAACGAACTATTCCGCGCAATCAAGGGGTTGGGCTTGCCTGGTTCGGTCCGGACCGGAATGTGTTTCGACATGGGCCATGCGAACCTTTGCTCCGGAACACAGAATGATTTCCTGGGTTACTTCGACCAACTCGAGCCGCACGTTCCGCTGGCGCATGTGCATGCTCATGAGAATTGGGGCGATGCCGACACGCATTTGCCGCTGTTTACCGGCCCTGCTGCGCAAAGCCCGAGCGGCATCGAGGGTTTGGTGCAGCGCATTGAGGCGCGCGGCTACTGCGGGGCACTCATCCTCGAGCAGTGGCCCCAACCCCCTTCCCTGCTGAACACAGCGCGCGACCGCCTCACAGCAATGCTCGATGGACACCGTTGCTGAAGCCCCTCAGCCGAAAAAATCATCGCCAGTCCGAAGCCGGGCGTGGTTTTGGGTTCCGACACTTTATTGGACCGAGGGACTGCCCTACGCCATGGTCGTGACAGTCTCGGTCATTCTCTACAAGCAACTCGGATTTTCCAACGCGCAGATCGCTTTTTCAACGAGCTGGCTCTACCTGCCATGGGTCCTCAAACCCCTGTGGTCCCCGGTGGTGGATCTATTAAAGACCCGACGGCTGTGGATCTGGACGACCGAACTGCTGTTCGGCGCCGGAATGGCCGGGATCGCGCTCACGTTGCCCACCACAAGAGCATTCCAGCTTTCCCTGGCGTTCTTCTGGCTCCTGGCGTTTAGTTCCGCGACACATGACATCGCCGCCGACGGCTTTTACATGCTGGCGCTGCCCGAAAGGGAACAGTCCTTTTTTATTGGCGTTCGCAATTTCTTCTACCGCGTCGCGATGATTTCCGCCCAGGGATTGCTGGTCATGGCGGCAGGTGAAATCCAACAACGGACGGGAAGCAAAGTCCTGGGCTGGAGTCTGGCGTGTGGAATCGGCTCGGCTTTATTTCTGGCCCTTGGCGCCTATCACGGCTTCATGCTGCCCCGACCTGTCTCCGATCATCGCGGCCCAAGCCGTTCATTGAATCAATTGTTCGAACAATTTTTCAGGACATTTGGCGAGTTTTTTCGAAAACCAAAAATCATCCTGCTGCTGGCATTCATCCTGTTTTACCGCTTCGGCGAAGCGCAACTGTTGAAAATCATTGCGCCATTCCTGCTGGATTCACGTTCGACCGGCGGGTTGGGGCTGGATGTGAAACAGGTTGGCTTCGTGTATGGAACCATCGGGGTGATTGCATTAATGCTCGGAGGCATCCTGGGAGGCATTCTGGTTTCGCGCTGGGGCCTGCGGGCATGGCTTTGGCCAATGGTCTGTGTCATGCACGTGCCGGACCTCTCCTTTGTGTTCCTGGCCTGGATCCAACCTCACAACCTCGGGGTGATCTCCGGCTGTGTTGCCGCCGAACAATTTGGATACGGATTCGGTCTGACGGCATACTTCCTCTACCTGATTCACATTGCCCGGGGAAACCATCCGACCGCCCACTACGCCATTTGCACGGGCTTCATTGCGCTCGGAATGATGATGCCGGGATTATGGAGCGGATGGCTCCAGGAGCGAATTGGTTACCTTCATTTTTTCGGCTGGGTCCTGGTCGCCACGATTCCAGGGTTTGTTCTGACAGGCTTGATTTCCTTTGAACCGGATTTCGGCAGGAAATCCGCGTAAGCCGGCAACTGGCGCGGACTATTTTCGCACGAACAGCGCGAGAGCTGCCGTGAAGCTGTGCAGGAAGTTTTTCTTGCCGATGGGCCCCAGTTCGCCATTGCAGAAGAACCCCGCCAGGCCCAATGGACCGAGGCGCTGCTGGATCATCCCCGCGTCATGATGTGGACTGCCAAAAAGACCGACCCCCCGGCCATTGCAACTGCATAAACACCCGCCATAAACGGTGGCCGACTCAAGCTCCTTCCCGGCACGACCGAGCAACTCATTCAAATCCTCCGTCGCTGCCGCCGCATCCCGGCGCTGAAACTGAACCGTCTGGCCCGCGCGGGGAAGAGCGGCGATTGCGATGCTCCCGGTGCGCGCATCGGCTCCCATCAAATTCCGGATCAGGAAATCTCCACGATGAAAGTCCTCCAGGTATTCATTGACGACGAGGCCGATGAAAAGATTGCCACGGGCCTGGCGCTGCTCTTCAGGAGACAGTTTGCCAAACGTCTCCGCCAACACTTCATAGGCAGGACGATTGCCGATCTCATGAATGATGTTTTGCTCCACCTTGGTAAGAGTCCACGTGTCCCCAATCGGGGTGCAACCCTGCGAAATCATCCCTACGATTTCCACGCCGCCACCGAATGAAATGGCGACTCCACCTTCTTCAAACACCTCCCCGTTGAGGTACACCTGCGTGCGCTGCTCGGCAAAATCGCCGCTCGCCAGCCCTCCAAGAACCGGCAGCGACGGGTAGGCTTTGTTCCATGTCCGCAGCCAGCTTTCGCTGTCCAGGTGAAAGGGATCGATGAATACGAGCCAGCCGTTCGTCTGCGGGGGTTTAATGCCGGACTTGAAATGCCAGTAATCGGATTTATCAGCTTGCTGGAGCTCGTCCTGCATGACATGAAATGCCTTCAAGTCGGCGCCGGGAAGCGAGTACAGTCCGAGGATGATCCCGTCGCCCGTCTCGAATTCCAGGTTCTCCGCAATCAAGCCCTGGCTTGAGCAGCCTGCCAGCAATGGAATACGGGCGTGGACACGCAGAATTTCCAGGATTTGCTTTGCGTTGGCGAAGTGCCGGGGGGAGAGAAACACCAGGCCAAGATCCACGCGCGAGGAACGCAACTGCGCCCGCAGCTCCTCGGCCCACCTCTGCAGACCCTCCTCATTGAAATCTCCACCCCAATGGGCGGCGACAGAAAAGTCATTGCTCACAACCCAACTTAGCGGTCAGGCAGGCAAAAGCAATCAGCTCGATCTTGAGCTCGACCTTCTCGCGGCAAGGAAAATCGTACCGGCCGCACGGGCGCTCAAGGCTTTTTCCGGTTTGTGAATCGGAATGTTCCTGCGAATATCACCTGCATGAAAGAGCGCCTCGGGATTCTGACAGGCGGCGGGGATTGTCCCGGACTGAACGCGGTCATTCGGGCGGTGGTAAAATCGGCCAGCAAACAAGGCTGGGAGACGATTGGTTTCATCAACGGCTTTGAAGGGTTGCTGGAGCCGGTGACGTATCGCCATTTGGATTACAAGGAGATGGACTCGCTGCTGTTCATGGGCGGCACGATTTTGGGAACCACCAACAAAGGCCGTTTCACGGCCAAAACCGGGCATGGAGAATCGCAAGCGGTGCCTGTGGAGATTCTCGACCGGGCAAAGGCGGCGTTCCAACAGCTCGGTTTGCGGGCGCTGGTGATTCTGGGCGGAGACGGGTCTCTCAGCATTGCCCAACAACTGTTCGAACGGGGAGTCCCGCTCGTGGGAGTGCCCAAAACGATCGACAACGATCTGGACGCGACCGCGTTCACCTTTGGATTTGACTCGGCCGTTGCGTGCGCGACCGATGCATTGGACCGGCTGCGGACGACGGCGCAGAGTCACGAGCGCGTGATGGTGCTGGAAGTGATGGGGCGTTATGCGGGGTGGATCGCCGCGCACTCGGGCATCTCCGGAGGCGGAGATGTGATCCTGATCCCGGAAATCCCATTTCACTATGAATCCATCTGCGCGAAGATTGCGGAACGGGAGCGGGAAGGAAAACGGTTCACGCTGGTGGTGGCGGCTGAAGGTGCGCGAGAGAGTGGAAAGGATTTTGTCACCAGCGCCAGTCCGGAGGAGAACCGTGAAGCGCACCTGGGCGGAGTGGGAGCTGTGATCGCCCGCGAGATTCAGCGGCGGTGCGGGAAGGAAACGCGGGTGTGCGTCCTGGGCCATCTTCAGCGCGGCGGGGCGCCGACGTCCTTTGATCGGCTGCTCTGCACCCGGTTCGGCGCCAAAGCAGTGCAGTTAATTGCCGAGGAACAATACGGCCAAATGGTCGCGTTCAGGCCTCCCGAAACGGCGGCGGTCAGCATTTCAGAGGCAATCGGCCGGCTCCGCACAGTGCCCCCTGACGGCGAACTGGTCCAGACAGCGCGGGTGCTGGGAATCACCTTCGGCGATTAGGCAAATGCAAAAAAAGGCCGGCATTGAGCCGGCCTTGTGAAATGCAACAGGCGGTTATCCAGCGAGCGGATTTTCAACCGGAGCGGCTGCCGCCGGCTCCTCTTCCGCCTCGGGTTCGTCGGGCAGTTCCACCAGAGGTTTCAAGGAAACTTTCCGATGGTGATCGAATCCCGTTCCGGCGGGAATGATGTGCCCCATGATGACGTTTTCCTTGAAGCCGCGCAGGTAATCGACCTTGGCGCGCGTGGCGGCTTCGGTCAGCACGCGGGTTGTATCCTGGAAGGACGCGGCGCTCAGGAAACTTTCGGTTTCCAGCGAGGCCTTGGTGATGCCCAGCAGCACAGGCTGTGCTTCGGCGGGCTTGCCACCCATCTTTTCCACGCGCGAATTTTCTTCGTCGAAATCCAGCTTGTCCACCTGCTCGCCCCAGAGGAACGTGGTGTCGCCCGGTTCGGTGATGCGCACTTTGCGAAGCATCTGGCGGACGATGATTTCGATGTGTTTGTCGTTAATGGTAACGCCCTGGAGCCTGTAGACTTCCTGGACTTCGTTGACCAGGTGCTCTTCGAGTTCCTGCGGGCCGCAGATATCCAGGATCTCGTGGGGATCGATTGGTCCTTCGGTCAATTGCTGGCCTTTTTTGACGTAATCGCCCTTGAAGACAATCACGTGCTTGCCGATCCGGATGAGGTGTTCCTCTTCCACGCCGGTCTGCTGGTCCTTGATAATGATGCAGCGTTTGCCGCGCACGCTGGGACCGAAGTCCACAACGCCGTCGATCTTGGAGATTTCCGATGCGTCCTTGGGACGCCGGGCTTCGAACAGTTCGGCCACCCGGGGCAAACCGCCGGTGATGTCCTTGGTTTTCGCGGTTTTGCGCGGCGTCTTTGCCATCAATGTTCCGGCCACAATCTTGTCCGTTTCATTGACCACGATATGCGCCCCGGAAGGGATGGGATAATTCCCGGCGACTTCCCCGCTTTCATCGGTGATGATGATGGTTGGGTGCAGGTCTTCTTTGTGTTCGATGACGACCATGGCTTCCTGCTGGGTTTGCTCGTCCAGCTCCTGCTTCATGGTGACGCCTTCGATGATGTCGTGGAACTTCACGCGTCCGGCTTTCTCGGAGAGAATGGGGACATTGTACGGGTCCCATTGGACGAAGGTTACGCCCTTCTTGACCTTGGAGCCGTCCTGGACTGAGATGACGGCGCCGATGACGACGTTATGGTTTTCCAATTCCCGGCCGTCTTCGCCGAGGATGGAGACCGACCCGTTTTTATTCAGCACGATGTTATTGCCATCCTCGAGCCGGACCAGGCGCAGTTCGTTATAGCGGATCATGCCGTCGAACTTGGCTTTGATCTGCGGGATCTTGAACACCTGGGCTGCGGTTCCACCGATGTGGAATGTGCGCATCGTCAACTGCGTGCCGGGTTCGCCGATGGATTGGGCGGCGATGATGCCGACGGCTTCGCCCAGTTTGACGAGGGCGCCGGTGGCCAGGTTTCGGCCGTAGCAATACATGCAAACGCCGTGTTTGCTTTCGCAGGTCAGCACGGAGCGGATTTTGACCTTCTCAACGCCGGCCACGTCGATCTGGCGGGCCTTGATCTCGTCAGCTTCTTCGTTCGCCCGCACCAGGATTTCCTTTGGATTCTGGGGATTGACGACGTCATCGCAGGAATAGCGTCCCACGAGGCGTTCGCTGAGCTTGACGACTTCGTCTTCGCCCTCGTAAATCGCCTGCACCCAGATGCCGTTGGTGGTCCCGCAATCCTGCTCGCGGATGATGACGTCCTGGGCCACGTCGACGAGTTTGCGGGTCATATAACCCGAGTCGGCGGTCTTCAGGGCAGTATCGGCGAGACCTTTGCGCGCGCCGTGAGTCGAGATGAAATACTCGAGCACAGTGAGACCCTCGCGGAAGTTTGACAGAATCGGTTTTTCGATGATGTCGCCCGAGGGCTTGGCCATGAGGCCGCGCACGCCGGCGAGCTGGCGCACCTGTTGCCGATTTCCTCTCGCCCCGGAGTCCACCATCAGGAAGACGGGGTTGTATTCCTTCTTGCCCTGGTTCTTTTCCAGGGTGCGGAACATCACGTTGGAAATCTGGTCGGTGCAATGCGTCCAGATATCGATGACTTTGTTGTAACGTTCGCCCGGCGTAATAACGCCCTTGCGATACTGCTTCTCGACTTCGCGGATCTGCTTCTGGGCCACCTCGATTTCCTGGCCCTTCTCATCAGGAATAATCATGTCGTCGATCCCGATGGAGACGCCGGCCTTGGTGGCTTCGCGGAAGCCCAGTTCTTTGAGCTTGTCGAGCATGATCACGGTTTTCTCGTGACCGCAGACCTTGTAACAGCGCCAAATGAGGTCGCCCAGTTCGGATTTCTTCACCGGCTTGTTTGGGAAGCCCAGCTCAGGCGGCCAGATTTCGCTGAACAACACCCTTCCGACCGTCGTCTCGATGATCTTCTTATTGGCATCCCCGAGCACCGTCTGCTTTCCGAAATCCGGATTGGCGAGGCGGATGCGCTCGTGGGTTTTCATCGCGCCGTCGTCGTAGGCGAAAATGGCTTCGGTTTTTGAGCCGAAGAGTTTGAGAGTGCCGAGATCGGCCGGCGCGGGTGTGCGCGGTTCGGCCGTCAGGTAATAGCAACCCAGTGTGATGTCCTGCGTCGGCGTGATGATGGGCCTGCCGCTGGACGGGCTGAAAATGTTATTCTGCGCCATCATCAGCAAGCGCGCTTCCAATTGCGCTTCCACGGACAGCGGCACATGAACCGCCATCTGGTCGCCGTCGAAGTCCGCGTTGTAGGCGGTGCAGACCAGCGGATGGATCCGGATGGCTTCGCCTTCGATGAGCTGGGGTTCGAACGCCTGGACGGAGAGTCGGTGGAGGGTGGGGGCGCGGTTGAGCAGCACCGGGTGGCCTTTGGTGACTTCCTCGAGGATATCCCAGACCTCGGTGGTCTGGCGCTCGATCATTTTCTTGGCGGAACGCACCGTGTGCACGTAGCCCAGTTCCTTCAAACGGCGGATGATAAAGGGCTCGAACAGCACGAGGGCCATTTTCTTGGGCAGCCCGCACTGGTGCAGTTTCAGCTCCGGGCCGATCACGATGACGGAGCGGCCGGAGTAGTCGACGCGTTTGCCGAGCAGGTTCTGGCGGAAGCGTCCGCTCTTTCCCTTGAGCATATCGCTGAGGGATTTCAAGGCGCGGTTGCCGGCGCCGGTGACGGCGCGGCCATGGCGGCCGTTGTCGAACAGCGCATCGACGGCTTCCTGCAGCATGCGTTTTTCGTTTCGGATGATGACTTCCGGCGTCTTGAGCTGCAGAAGGTTTTTGAGGCGGTTATTCCGGTTGATGACGCGGCGGTAGAGATCGTTGAGATCGGACGTCGCAAAACGTCCGCCTTCGAGCGGGACGAGCGGGCGCAGGTCCGGGGGGATCACCGGGAGCACGATGAGGATCATCCATTCGGGCCGGCTTTTGGATTGCTGCAATCCCTGGAGCAGCTTGATGCGCTTGGCGATTTTTTTGCGGATCTGTTTGCTCTTGGTTTCGGTCATCCCGACCTGGAGCAGATCGATTTGTTTGCCGAGGTCCACTTTAGCCAGGGCGTCGCGGACGGCTTCGGCGCCCATTTTGGCCAGGAACGCCTCGGCGCCGTAGGTTTCGCGCGCCTCGCGGTACTCATGCTCGCTGAGCAACTGATTCTGTTTGAGAGGGGTCGAGCCGGCGTCGATCACCATGTAATCTTCGTAATAGATGACCCGCTCCAGGTTGCGCGCGGTCATATCGAGCACCAGGCCGATGCGGGAGGGCATGCATTTGAAGAACCAGATATGGCACACGGGCACGGCCAGCTCGATGTGGCCCATGCGCTCGCGCCGGACGCGGGCGAGGGTGACTTCCACGCCGCAACGGTCGCAGACGACGCCGCGGTGTTTGATGCGCTTGTACTTCCCGCAAGAACATTCCCAATCCTTGACGGGGCCGAAGATGCGTTCGCAGAACAGGCCGCCCTTTTCCGGCTTGAACGTGCGGTAGTTGATCGTTTCCGGATTCTTCACTTCGCCCTTGGACCAGGAGCGAATGGCATCGGGGGACGCGACGGAAATCGCGACGTAATCCACCTGGTTGACCTTCTCCAGGCCGAGCAACTCTCGGGCGCTTTCTTTTGTGCTAATCATAAAATAAATGGACTATGGGACTGGCTGGCCTAGACGGCGCTGAGCGCGTTGGCAGGCTGTTCGGATGCCGCCTGCTCGACAGGGTTGGAGTATCCGACCTTGACGTCGAGTCCGAGGGACTGCATCTCCTTGACGAGGACGTTGAATGATTCGGGAATGCCCGCTTCGAGGGCGTTGTCGCCCTTGACGATGCTTTCGTAAATCCGCGTGCGTCCCTGCACGTCGTCGGATTTGACGGTGAGCAATTCCTGCAATGTATAGGCGGCGCCATAGGCTTCCATGGCCCAGACTTCCATTTCTCCGAAGCGCTGGCCGCCGTATTGGGCCTTGCCGCCCAGCGGTTGCTGGGTGACGAGCGAGTAGGGTCCGACTGCGCGGGCGTGAATCTTGTCCGCGACCAGGTGGCCCAGCTTCATCATATAAATGAATCCAACCACGATCTCCTGGTCGAACCGTTCGCCGGTGCGGCCGTCGTAGAGGTGCGTCTTGCCGTGGTCCGGCAAATGCGCCTGCCTGAGGTAACCCCGGATTTCCTTTTCCTTGATGCCGTCAAACACCGGCGTGGCAAACTTGATGCCGAGGAACTGCGCGGCCCAGCCGAGGTGGGTTTCCAACACCTGCCCCACGTTCATGCGCGAGGGCACTCCCAGCGGGTTCAACACAATGTCCACCGGCGTGCCATCCGCAAGGAACGGCATGTCCTCTTCAGCCACAATCTTCGCCACCACGCCTTTGTTTCCGTGGCGCCCGGCCATTTTGTCGCCGACCGACAACTTGCGCTTGGAAGCGATGTACACCTTCACCGATTTGACGATGCCGCTGTCGACGCCTTCGCCTGCCTCGGCGCGCTCAATTTCCTCGTCATACTGCATCTGGAGATCGTCGAACTTCTTTTTAAAGCTGCCGATAATCTCGTTGATCTTGTTGCGGATCGGCGAGGGGTCGATTTCGATGCGGTCGTAAACGGTGGCCAGTTTGCGCAGGAGCGTCTTGGTGATCTTGCGGTTGGCGGGGATGATAATTTCGCCCGTTTCGCTGTTCACCACGTCCAACGGAATTTTTTCGCCAAGCAGAATGTTGCTCAACGCTTCCGTCAACTGGTCGCGCAATTCCTCGGTCTTCTTGCGATACTCCTCTTCGACCTGCTTGGCCTGCTTCTTCTCCTCGGAGACGATCGTTTTTTCGCGCTCGCTTTCCTTCTTGGAGGACACTTTGACATCCATGACGATCCCGTAAGTTCCGGAGGGGACTTTGAGGGACGTGTCCTTCACGTCGGCGGCTTTCTCGCCGAAAATCGCCCGCAGCAGCCGCTCTTCAGGAGCCAATTCCGTCTCGGATTTGGGAGTGATTTTGCCGACGAGAATGTCGCCCGGCTTCACTTCCGCGCCGACCCGGATGACGCCGTCGGAACCCAGGTTCTTCAAGGCCTCGTCGCCGAGGTTGGGGATGTCGCGCGTGATTTCCTCAGGCCCGAGCTTGGTATCGCGGGCGCTGACTTCGAATTCATCGATATGGATGGATGTGAAGACGTCGTCCTTGACGATGCGTTCGCTGATGAGGATGGCATCTTCGAAGTTATATCCGTTCCAGGGCATGAACGCGACCAGGACGTTTCGGCCGAGGGCCAGTTCGCCATCGCGGGTGCAGGGGCCATCGGCGATGACCTGTCCCTTTTTGACCGTTTCACCTTTCTTGACCAGGATTTTCTGGTTGATGCAGGTGGCGGCATTGGAGCGCATGAATTTGCGCACTTCGTACACATGCACACCCTTCTCTGGATCGTGACGGATCTTCTTCTTGCCTTCGGGCAATTTGCCGTCGTCGGTGATGATAATCTGATTGCCGTTGACGGAAGCCACCTTGCCGGCTTCTTCGGCGACGATGACGGCGCGGGAATCGCGAGCCACGCGCTCCTCGAGGCCGGTCGCCACATAAGGCGCTTCGGTGACGAGCAGGGGCACGGCTTGCCGTTGCATGTTGGATCCCATGAGGGCGCGGTTGGCGTCGTCATGCTCCAAGAACGGAATCAGGCTGGCGGCCACCGAAACCAGTTGTTTCGGGGAAACATCCATGAAATCAATCCGGGAAGGCTCGACGTCGACGAAGTCGCCCTTGCCCCGGCACATGACCCTGTCCTGGGTAAATCGGCCCTTGTCGTCCACGGGCGAGTTTGCCTGTGCGATGAAGTAAGACTCCTCGCGGTCGGCGGTGAGGTAATCGATTTTCTCGGTCACCCGCCCGCTTTCGACTTTGCGGTAAGGGGTTTCCAGGAACCCGAAATCGTTGATTCGGGCAAAGGTTGCCAGGGACGCAATCAGGCCGATGTTTGGGCCTTCGGGCGTTTCCACCGGGCAAATGCGGCCATAGTGGGAGGGATGCACGTCGCGGACTTCGAAGCCGGCGCGGTCGCGGGACAAGCCCCCCGGCCCGAGAGCTGAAAGACGGCGCTTGTGGGTCAACTCGGCCAGCGGGTTGATCTGATCCATGAACTGCGAGAGCTGGCTGCGTCCGAAAAAGTCGCGAATGACGGCCGACAGCGCTTTTGGATTGATCAGTTTCTGCGGGGACATTGCCTCGACACCCTGGTCGAAGAGAGTCATGCGTTCCTTGACCAGGCGCTCGGTGCGGGCCAGGCCCACGCGGCACTGGTTGGCCAGCAACTCGCCCACAGTCCGCACGCGGCGGCTGCCCAGGTGATCGATGTCATCCAGCGAACCCTCGCCCTTTTTGAGCCTCAGCAGGTACTTCGTCGCCGCCACCAGGTCCTCCTTGGTGAGGATCCGGGAGTCGCCGCCTTTGATGCCGAGTTTCTGGTTGATCTTATAGCGGCCGACGCGGCCCAGGTCGTAGCGTTTCGGATCAAAGAAGAGCCGTTTGATCAATGCGCGCGCATTGGCAGCCGTCGGCGGATCGCCCGGGCGGAGGCGCCGATAAATGTCTTTGAGGGCTTCCTCTTCGTTCTTGGCGGGATCCTTCTTCATGCACTTGATGACGATCCCTTCGTCAGCGGTCGTGTCCACGACTTTGATCTTGTGGACGCCCAGCTCGGCGATTTGTTTGACGACGGCTTTGGAGAGCGGTTCAAAGGCACGCGCGACCACCAGGCCCTTTTCCTGGTCCACGGCGTCTTCTATGAGCACCTTGTTCGGAAGGTCATCCCGTTTTTCGGCTTCCTTGACGCTGATTTCTTCGATGTCATAGAACAGCTTGAGGATCTCCTCGTCTGTTCCGCGTTCGGTGTCCTTGCTCTTGTCCTTATCGGTTTTGTCGATGGCGGAGAGAGCGCGGAAAAATGTTGTGGTCAGGAATTTCCGGCGTCGTTTCTTCCGATCGAGGTAGACGTAGAGAAGGTCGCCGGTATCGAACTGGGCTTCGTACCAGGATCCGCGGTCGGGGATGATGCGGAAGGAGTGGAGGGTTTTGCCGTTGGGATGCTGGGTGGCTTCGAAGGCCAGGCCGGGGGAGCGGTGCAACTGGCTGACGATGACGCGTTCGGCGCCATTGATGACGAAGGTGCCCTGGGGGGTCATGAGCGGCAGTTCGCCCATAAACACTTTTTCCTCTTTGGTGCCCTTTTCTTCCTTGAGCAGGAAGGTCACGTAAAGGGGGGCGCCGAAGGTCAGGCCCTCGCGCAGGCATTCGAGCCAGTCCATTTTTGGCTCGCCGATTTCATAGGTATGGAAATCGAGGACGCATTTTCCGTCGTAGCTCTCGATGGGGAAGACTTCGGTGAACACCGCTTGGAGCCCGAGGTTCTTGCGTTTGGAGGGGGCGACCTCCGCCTGCAGGAATTCCCGATACGAATTGGTCTGCAACTCGATGAGGTTGGGCGGGGCGATGATCTCCCGGATTTTACCGAAGTTAACTCTTTCTGTGGCTCGCGATGGCATTGTGACCTTTATTTGCGCAACATGCTGCCACTCAAGGCGGTAGCGACGCTGCAATTCCTAACGACATAAGGCAAGTTCACTGTATTGGACAGCGAACTTGCCGATTCGAAAGCCGCCCGAGGCGGCCAGCTGTCATTGTCATTTCTAATCTATATAATTCCAAATCTTCAGGTTTAAAAGTCGAGGGGGGGCGGCGGACCCGCCATGGCGGGAAGCCGTCGCCCCACAGAATTCACCTTACTTTACTTCCACCTTGCCACCCGCTTCTTCAAGTTTCTTTTTTGCCGCATCGGAGTCGGCCTTGTTGGCGCCTTCCAGGACGGGTTTGGGCGCGCCCTCGACCAGAGCCTTGGCTTCGGCCAGGCCCAGGCCGGCTTTGACTTCGCGCACGGCTTTGATCACGGCAATTTTCTTTTCCGCCTGCACGGAGATCAGGATCACGTCGAACGTGTCCTTGGCTACGGCCGCGGGAGCTGCCGCACCGCCGCCGCCGGCTGCCGCAACAGCCACTGGCGCTGCCGCCGAGACACCCCACTTGGTTTCCAATTCCTTCACCAGGTCGGCGATTTCCATCACCGTTGCGCTGCTCAGTTCATCTACGATTTTTGCTTTATCCAGAGCCATATGGCCTTTCTATTCGTCTCGTCGTCGCCCCGTATGGTCCGGAGCGGGTTTAAGTCCATGACGCGAACCGACGATTTACGTTGTTGTTTGTTGCTTTCCGCTCCCATGGCGAGGGGCGGGAAATTTAATGCTTATTGCGGCGCCGGTTCGGGTTTGTCTGCCCTTGCTTGCAGCACTCGCGCCATCTGGCTTGCAGGGGTGTTCAACAATCTGACCAGCGTGGAGGCCGGAGCGTTCAAAACTCGCAGCAATATCCCCCGCATCACTTCCATCGAGGGCAAATCCGCCAGAACGAGGATTTCGGTATCCGCCAGGCGCTGGTTCTTCAAATAACCAAATTTGACCTTGAGCCGGTCGAATTCGGCCCCGAACGTTTTGATGACTTTGGCGGCGACCGAGAGGTCGCGCTGGCCGGTGACGATCGCAAGCTGGCCCGTGAGGGTGCCATTGAGATCGCCGATGCCGGCTTCCTTGGCCGCGATGCGGAACAGGGAGTTTTTGACGACGTGCACTTCGGCGCCGGCCTTGTTAAGCCGTTTCCGGAGCTCCGTCATGTGGCGGACACTCAGGCCCTTGTAGTCCACGACGATAAAAAACGGCGAGGAATTCAGCCGGGCGAGGTATTCTTTCGTTAAATTTTGCTTTTCGGCGCGCATGATTCAATTCATTCAATGTTAATCGGTGATCCTGACTTCGCTCTCACGCTTAGTGCGCGGCAAATTCCCTGGGGTCCACCGTAACCGGCGGACTCATGGTCGCCGACAGGGTGCATGAGTGGATATAGGTGCCCTTGACGCTGTTGGGACGCGCTTTGGCAATGGCGTCGATAACGGCGCGCGCGTTTTCCTCGATGGACTGGGCAGTGAAGGAAGTTTTGCCGATCGGCACGTGGACGTTGCCGGCTTTATCAATCTTGAACTCCACGCGCCCGGCTTTGACTTCTTTGACGGCTTTGCCGGTGTCATCGGTGACGGTGCCGGTCTTGGGATTGGGCATCAGGCCGCGCGGGCCGAGGACTTTGCCCAGTTTGCGCACCTCCGCCATGGCTTCGGGAGTGGCGACGGCGACGTCGAAATCGTTCCAGCCTTCCTGGCATTTCTTGATCATGTCTTCGAAGCCGACGTATTCGGCTCCGGCGCTCCTGGCGGCGTCGGCGCTGGGGCCGCTTTTGGCGAAAACGAGGACGCGAACGACCTTGCCGCTGCCGTGAGGCAGGGGGACGGTGCCGCGGACCATCTGGTCGGAATGCTTGGGATCGACGCCCAGGCGGAACGCGAGGTCGACGGTTTCATTAAATTTTGCTTTTGGAAATTTAATCAGAATTTCCACGGCTGATTTGAGCGGGTATTGTTTCTTCCCGTCGACCAGCTCGAGCGCTTTTCTGTATCGTTTGCTAGGCATTTTTCAGTTTTGCGGTATAAGCGAGTTTCGAACTCTCCCGCGGTTTTGGTTTTTCCACCGCCTGCGCCCGGGCGCGGGGGGTGATTTAAATTGTTTTGCGTTGCCCGATCTATCCTTCGACTTCGATTCCCATGCTGCGCGCGGTCCCGGCAATGACGCGAAACGCGTTCTCGTCGGACGAGGCGTTCAGGTCCTTGGCTTTCAATTTGACGATATCCATCACTTGTTTGCGCGTGACCTTGCCGACCTTTTCCTTGTTCGGCTCTTTGGAGCCGACGGTGATGCCGGCAGCTTTCTTGAGCAGCACGGAGGCAGGGGGCGACTTGGTGATGAAGGTAAAGGATTTGTCGGCGTAAACCGTGATCACCACCGGGATGATCAGGCCCGCGTCGGCCTTGGTGACCGCGTTAAATTCCTTGCAGAAGGCCATGATATTGACGCCGTGCTGGCCGAGTGCCGGTCCGACGGGCGGGGCGGGGTTGGCCTGGCCGGCCGGGATCTGCAGTTTGATAATGCCTGTAACTTTCTTAGCCATAAAATCTGTTTCGCGACGCCTCGTGAGACGGCGCTGAGTTCTTTTCTTATTGGAGCGGCGCTCTCACGAGAGGCCTACGCTTTCTCCACCTGCCAGTATTCAAGTTCCACCGGCGTGTTGCGTCCAAAAATGTTGACTGTGACTTTCAATTTACCACGTTCCGGCTCAATTTCCTCAATGACCCCGCTGAAATTCAGGAACGGACCATTATTGATTTTCACCGTTTCGCCCACTTCAAAGCTGACTTTCGGGCGCTCCGTCTCTTCGGAGGCGGAAATCTGGGCCTTGATCGACTCGACTTCTTCGGCCGGCGTCGGCGTGGGCGGTTCGCCGCCGACAAAGCCGATCACGCCCTGGGTTTCCTTGATGAAGTACCAGGGCTTTTCGATGATCCGGTTGCCGTCGTCGAGCAGGACCATGTCGACAAAGACGTAACCGGGCCACAATTTGCGCGCGGAGACGGTCTTTTTCTGATTGCGCACCTCGACGACTTTTTCCATGGGCACGAGCACTTCTTTGACGTACTCGCCCATTTCTTCGCTTTTGATGCGTTTCTCGATGCTTTCTTTGACCTTCTGCTCCTGGCCCGAAAGCGTATGAATGACAAACCACTGGCTGCGCATGATTGGTGCCTTAGACTTTCGAAATCCAGACCATCACGTGAACAAAGATAAAATCCGACAACATGATAAACCCGCCGAGCAAGAGGATGGAGACGGTCACGACGACGGTCGATCCTTTGAGTTCGTCCCAGGTGGGCCAGGTGCATTTCCGCAATTCTTCGCGGGTTTGCTGGACGTAGTCGCGGATCTGGACCAGGTAACCCTGCCACCAGAGCACGCCGAAGAGGGCGCCGACCACGGCGGCCCAAATTAAAAGTTTGACTAAGTTACTCACAAAATGTTTTTGCGTCGCAAGCGCTCGCCAGCGCCGATTCAGTTCAGACCCGCAACTCTGGCGGAGAGGGAGGGATTCGAACCCCCGTCGGCGGTAAAGCCGAAGCGGTTTTCAAGACCGCCGCAATAGACCACTCTGCCACCTCTCCGGCTGGTTGGCAGGGCGTGAGGGACTCGAACCCCCAACCGACGGTTTTGGAGACCGCTACTCTACCAATTGAGCTAACGCCCTACTCGCCGTCGAGCAACCGCTCTCTTCCGGAGCCACGGAAGCAGGCAGGTTGTCCTGGTGCCGCGCTCCGTCTCCAGGAACAATCACGTGATAACTTCACTGATACGGCCGGCGCCGATCGTGCGGCCGCCTTCGCGAATCGCGAATCGCTGGCCTTTTTCCATGGCCACCACTTTCTGCAATTCCACTTCCACGGAAACATTGTCGCCAGGCATCACCATCTCCACGCCCGCCGCCAGCGTCATCGTCCCGGTCACATCGCTGGTCCGGAAATAGAACTGCGGACGGTAGTTCGTGAAAAACGGCGTATGCCGGCCGCCTTCTTCCTTCGAGAGCACGTACACTTCGGCCTTGAACTTGGTGTGCGGCGTAATGGACCCGGGCTTGGCAAGCACCATGCCCCGCTCCACTTCTTCCTTCTTGGTGCCCCGCAGCAGCACGCCGACGTTGTCGCCCGCGTTCGCCGAATCCAGCAGCTTGCGGAACATTTCAATATCGGTCGCGACAGTCTTGCGCGTGTCTTTCAAACCGACAATCTCGACTTCGTCCATGCGCTTGAGCAATCCGCGCTCGACACGGCCGGTCACCACGGTGCCGCGGCCTTCAATGTTGAACACGTCTTCAATGCACATCAGGAACGGCTTGTCGATTTCACGCGGAGGCAGCGGCACAAAAGTATCCACCGCCTCGAGCAATTCCTGGATG
>DASRKU010000321.1:0-14227 GCA_035648815.1 Verrucomicrobiia bacterium
ATCCCACCGCGATCGCCCCCATGGACGCAAAGGTTTTCATCACAGCCGGCGTGGAGAATTTTTCCATCATGGCGATGGCCTGATCGGCCTGGGCGCGAGTCATTTTCCCGGCCGCCACCTTGGCTTCGATGGGTTTGACTTGCTGCGCCCGGATCTGCTCGATCATCGTCGGCTGGGACAGAGTCAGAATCATCGAAATGGCGCCGATCAATCCGTAAAGCAGGCTCGGAACCAGCCAGTTGGCCGTGCTCGGCCGGGAGCGCCGGATGTCTTCCACAACTTCGCCTGGAGTGGCGAAAATATTCATTAGGCGCGCCGCCAGCGACATGGCGGGCGCTTGAGGGACCACCAGCGGCGGCTCAGGAATGGGTGGTGATGAATCCATATCGACTTCAGTGTAAAGAGACGTCGCTCCGGGTCAGTTACAAACCACGGCGGATTTTCCATCTCCTACCGGAACCGGAGTTTAATGGCTGTCCGGCCTGGATTCGAACCAGGACAGAGGCCTCCAAAGGGCCTAGTGCTACCGTTACACCACCGGACAAGCCGAAGGGGAAAGTAGCTTTCCATGCCGTCCAGCGCAAAGCAAATTGCGGTTGGGCCGCACCGCCAGTGAAGGGGAAGACTGAATCGGAATTGCCGCAAAGAGGCGCAAAATGCACAAAAAGGAACTCAAAAAACCCTCACCCGGCCTCCGGCCACCCTCTCCCATCGGATGGGAGAGGGACGGGGTGAGGGTTGCTCTCGAACATCTCGGCGGCTTCTCACTTGAATTGCTGGGGTGCATCGGCAGCCAGATTTCTGCACTCCGCGCTTGACCCGTGCGGCTCTTTGCCAATACAGTTGAGGTAATGTTAGAGAGTAATCGACAAGTCGTCCTGGCAGTCGTCGTTGTAGTAAACGACGCCGTCGGCGCTTGTCCTTGCTAAATTGGATTTCGACAAGAACCCACGGCTGGAAACGGTCGTGGGTTTTTTCGTTCCCTGACCGGCAGCCGCAACCTGAAAGAAACATGAGCAAGCCAACAACATCTGCAACCTCGAAAGGGACCACCGGTTCGCCGGCTGAAACACAGTCGTCGAGCAAGCGCGCCGAAGTCGGCCCGGCAATGTCGGGCAGCGAAATCCTGGTCGCCTGCCTGGAGCGCGAAGGGGTGGACACCATCTTCGCCTATCCCGGGGGCGCGAGCATGGAAATTCACCAGGCGCTGACCCGTTCGAAAAAGATCCGCGTCATCCTGCCCCGCCACGAGCAGGGCGGCGCCTTTGCCGCCGAGGGCTATGCCCGCGCCACCGGCCGCGCCGGAGTCTGCATGGCCACCAGCGGTCCGGGAGCCACAAACCTCGTCACCGGCATCGCCGATGCCTACATGGATTCGGTCCCGCTCATCGCCATCACAGGCCAGGTCCCTCAATCCATGATCGGCAAAGGCGCTTTCCAGGAGACCGACATCTTCGGGATGACCCTCCCGATCGTGAAGCACAGCTATTTGATTACGGACATCAATGATATTCCGCGCACTGTCAAAGAGGCCTTTTACCTGGCCCAAACCGGCAGGCCCGGCCCGGTGTTGATCGACGTGCCCAAAAACATCCAGCAGATGCGCGCCCAGCCCGTGTTTCCGGCCGAAGTGCAGGTGCGCGGCTACAACCCCGACCGCAAAGCCGGCGACCTCGTGCTGAATGAAATTATCGGCCTGATTGAGAAATCCGAACGCCCCGTCCTCTACGTGGGCGGCGGCATTATCACCGGCAATGCCAGCGAGGAACTGACAAAGTTTGTCGAGGCCACCGGGATTCCCGTGACGTCCACGATCATGGGCTGCGGCGCATTTCCCGAGACGCACCCGCTCTCGCTGAGGTGGCTGGGCATGCACGGCGCGGCTTTTGCCAACTGGGCCGTCAACGGCGAATACGAGCAGCGCAAATCACCCAATGATCCCATGAAACTGATCGCGCCGGGCGCGGATCTGTTGCTGGCAATGGGAGTGCGCTTTGACGATCGCGTCACGGGCAAGGTCGATAAATTTTGCGAGAAAGGCACGATCGTCCACATCGACATCGACCCGTCGGAAATCAACAAGAACAAGCCGGCCAACCTGCCGGTGGTCAGCGACGTGAAGTATGCGCTGCGGCGATTGAACGAGATGCTGCAGAAGCGGCCGCTCGAGAAAAAATTCACTGCCTGGCAGGAGCAGGTCCAGGCCTGGAAAAAACTCGCTCCTTTCGGTTATTGCGTCACCGACGAGGTGATGAAATCCCAACACGTGCGCGATCATCTCAAAGGCAAGGAAAACGAAGTCATCCTGCCGCAGATGGTGATTGAAATGTTATACGAATTGACCAAGGGCGAGGCGATTATCACCACCGGCGTGGGCCAGCACCAGATGTGGGCCGCCCAATATTACAAATGCAAATATCCGCGCCAGCTCCTGACCAGCGCCGGGCTCGGATCGATGGGCTATGGCTACCCGGCGGCGATCGGCGCCAAAGTCGCCTGTCCCGACAAACAGGTGGTGGATATCGATGGGGATGGATCGTTCCTGATGAACATTCAGGAGCTCGCGACGGCTCACATCGAGAAGATAGCTGCCAAAGCCATCATTCTGAACAACCAGCACCTGGGCATGGTGATGCAGTGGGAAGACCGGTTCTACGGCGGCAACCGCGGTCACACTTACCTCGGCGATCCGCTGAACACGAAAGAGATCTATCCAAACTATATCGCGGTCGCCAGCAGCTTCGACGTGAAGTGCGAGCGCGTGGTGTATCGGAAGGATTTGCGCGCCGCGATGCAGCGAATGCTCGATTGCGATGGACCGTTCGTGCTGGATGTTGTGGTGCCATATACCGAGCACGTGCTGCCGTTCATCCCCGCAAATCGAACCGTTGCGGACATGATCTGGAAACCTTGAGGCGGCGGGCGGGTAGGGACGGCGCTGCCGCGCCGTTCGCGCCGCGCAGCAGCGGCGCAATCCGGGAACGGGCTGGCGCGAGTGAAGAGTTCCGTTCCGCCCGCTGAACGCGGGCGGGACATCGGCGCAGCGATGTCTCTACCCCCAGGTGGCTACAGGTTCAACAAGCTTGCCAGTCGACCGCCCGAGTGTTAATGGAGGGACTGTGGAATGAATCCCAAGGCTCTCATCTTTGTCGTGGACGACGAACCGCTCCTGATCGAACTCGCAGCCGCGATACTCGAACCTGCCGGGTATCAAGTCAGGACTTTCCAGGATCCTGCAAAGGCCCTGGCCGCATTCGCCGCTTCCGATCCAGTCCCGGATCTGCTCATCACCGACTTCGCCATGCACCAGCTGACCGGGCTCGACTTGATGAAGCAGTGCCGGCAGCTTCATCCCGGCCAAAAGGTGCTCCTCGTCAGCGGGACCGTGGACGAGGAGATCTATCGCGATTCGCGAGTCAGACCGGATGCTTTTCTAGCCAAACCCTATGAATCGAAGCAGTTGATCCACCATGTGGAATCGCTGCTGAAACGCATATGAAAAGAATCATTCTGAGGCTGTGCCTGGCGGTTCTCATTCTGTTGATTCTGGCAATCCTGGGGATCAGCTTGTTTCTCGACGGAGCTGTGAAACGGGGCATCGAAATGGTCGGGCCGCGACTGACCAAGACACCCATGCAATTGAACAATGTGAGTTTGTCGATCCTGTCGGGGTCTGGCTCAATCAAGGGACTGGTCGTAGGCAACCCGGAGGGGTTCAAGAGTCCGGAAGCCATTCGGGTTGGCAATGCCAGCCTGTTGCTGCAGCCGGGCTCGTTGCTGACGCGCAAAATCGTGATCAAATCCATCAAAGTCGAAGCGCCTGAGATCACATTTGAATACGGTTTCGGCGGCGGGAACAATCTCGGAAAAATCCGTTCCAACGTGCAGTCCCAAAGCCAGGCAGAAACCAACGCCGCCGCTCCTTCAACTACCAAACAGGGAAAGAACCTGGAAGTCGACGACTTTTTAATCACCGGAGCCAAAGTGCAGGTCAGCCTCACCCAACTCGGGGGCCAGCCTTTCCCAGTGAGGCTGCCGGATATTCATTTGACCGATCTTGGCCGAGGACCAGAGGGTATCACCCCTGCCGAACTTCTCCATCTAGTCCTATCGGAACTTGAGACCGCCGCGCTCAAGGTCGCGAACAACGGAATCGGAGATTTCAGCAAAGGAGCATCTGCCTTGACTCAGGACCTGGGCAAGAGCGGCACCAACACAATCGGTACTCTCAAAAAGAGCCTGGGCGATTTGTTTAAGAAAAAATAACCTGCCAGTTAGTCGACACTCGACCTTCTCACTTCTCCCCTCTCACTTCATATTGAGTCCCGCGAAGATCGGCTTCAATGCGAGCGCCCATTTTTCATAACCGATTTTATTCGGGTGCAACAAATCCGGGAATTCTCCGCGATAACACGTGCCGTCCGGGCTGGCGTAAATCTTCCATGTATCGCAGGGAATCAATCGCCGGTCGTCCCGGACCTGTTCGTCCACCAGCGCGTTGAGCTTTTCGATTTTGGGCGCCACCGACTTTTTGGAAGGCATGACTTTGCAGACGATAATGGGCATGCGCGGATTGGATTGTTTCAGGGCGTCAAGGATCAGGGCAATGTTGGCGGCTGCATCCTCAGGATTGCCATCATTGCCGATGTCATTGGTGCCGATGAGCAGCACGACCGCGGCAGGTTCGAGATCCAGCACGTCCTCCTTCAACCGGTACAGGAGGCCTCGGGTTGTGTCACCGCCGATTCCGCGATTGGCGGTTTTGAGCTGGGGGAAAGATTCGGCCAGCCAGCTCCAGCCTTGCGTAATGGAGTCTCCCAGGAACACGACGGCGCCTTTGTCCTGCTCGCGGTGCGCCCAGAATTCGGCTCGGCGCTTTGCCCAAAGCTGAGCAAACGGTTTCCAAGAGGAAATCGGGCCTTTGCCAGGAAGGAGGGCGGCATTGGTGGGAAAAAGCAGTCGCGACGGCATTTCCGCCGGGGCGGCATTGTTCGTTTGCGCGGGTGATTGCGGGCACAAAGGCGCAGCGCAAACCAACGCTGCGAGAACGATGGGAGTGTTGGAAAGTTGCCTGGCCGCGCGCAGCGCGGCCCTACCGGCATTCGGGAATTTCATACTCGTGTGAATTCAATCCTCCGCCGGGAACCTTGGCAAATCAAAAGAGCGCGCGCCTTGAATGAGATTTGCAGTTTTGCATTGCAGGCACGTAAAGTTGTCCTTAAAGTCCGGCTAACAGCGCCGCACGCGCAAACCTTATGTATTTTGGCGTCGATTACTATCCTGAACAATGGGTTTTCCCGTATGGCGGCACCGCCGAAGAGCCCGAAGCTCAATGGGAGCAGGATGCCGATTTGATGGTCAAAGCCGGCATCAATGTCGTTCGCATCGGCGACTATGCATGGGGACTTTGCGAGCCCAAGGACGGGAAATTTGATTTCGAGTGGCTGCGTCGGGTGATGGATGTGATGGGCAAGGCGGGGATCCAGGTGGTGCTTGCGACGCCGACGGCCGCGCCGCCGATTTGGCTGGCGCAGAGCCACCCCGAAATGCTTCCGGTGGATGAGAAGGGGGTTACCCGCCGCGAAGGCACTCGCCGCGCGGTTTGTTTCAACAACGATATCTACTGGAACTATTCCAAGCGCATCGTGCAGGAGATGGCCAAGGCGCTGGGGAAGCATCCGCAACTGGTCGCCTGGCAGTTGGACAGCGGGATTGGCGGACATCAGACGGAATGGTCTTTTAACGAAGACACGCGGCTGGAATGGCAGAACTGGCTCAAGCTGAAATATGAAACAGTCGAACGCCTGAACCAGTCGCTTGGGCTGCGTTACTTCGGCCAGATCGTGTCTTCCTTTGACCAGGTCCCGATGCCCATGTACGCCCCGACCGCTCATAACCCGGCCCTGGTCCTGGATTGGGCGCGGTTCAGCAGCGACACGATCGTGGCATTCGTCAAAATGCAGGCCGATGTCCTGAGGGAGTTGACCCCCGATATTCCTCTGACGACGAATTTGCGGGCCATGCTCCGGCGCTTCGATCATTTCGACATTGCGAAAGTTGTTGATTTTGTTTCCGTGGAAAGCAATGCCGCCATCAAGAGCAAAGCGGCGGAACTGGCTTGTGACATTGACATATTGCGCTCCCTGAAAAAGGAGGGTGTCCGCACGCCTGACGGCGACGCGGGATTTTGGGTCATCGAACAGAAAGCGGGCCAGGTCAACTGGCAGGATGTGAACTCGCTGGTGCGGCCGGGGGTGATCCGGCTCTTTACGTATCAGCTCCTGTCGCGCGGCGCTTCGGGGGTGTTGTACTATCACTGGCGCCAGTCGCGAATCGGTTTCGAGAAGTTTTTCGGCGCGGTGCTTCCCCATCATATCCAGACCAACAATCGCGTGTATCGGGAGATCAGCCAGTTGGGCGAGGAGATCCGGCTGCTGGCTCCGGCTCTCAAAGACACGCGCGTCGTCGCCCAGGCCTGCATCATTTACACCCACGACAATGATTGGGCGCTGCAGCAGCCCATGCAGCCCAATAAATATTTTAACCTGCGGGAACACATCCAGCTTTTTTATACCGCCCTGCACGACCGGAATATTTCGGTCGACTTCGCGCGGCCCACGGAGGATTTGTCGAAGTATAAACTGGTGTTTGTCCCATCGCTGCACCTGTTGTCCGGCGGCGAGGCCGACATGCTGAAGCTCTACGTGCAAAACGGCGGGACGCTCGTTGGCACCTTCAATACCGGGCTTGTGGACGAGCATAATATTGCCTCGGTCACCGGGTTTCCTCATGACTTGACCGATTTATTTGGCCTGGAAGTCCTGGAGTTTGACCCGCTGCCGCCCGGAGAAGAAAATCACCTGATCTTCAAAGGCGCTTTTCCCACCAGCCACCTGCACCCGGCAAGGATTTGGTGCGACATCATCGAACCCGGGGAATGCCAGGTATTGGCGAACTATTCCAAGGATTTCTATGCGGGCCGGCCTGCCATCACGATGAACTCGTTTGGGCTTGGAAAGGCGATTTATATCGGCACCCAAAGCCACCAGCTTTTTTATCATGACCTTGTCGGGTGGCTGCGTCAGACGTGCAACCTGATGCCGCTTTTGAAGGTGCCGGATACGATCCAGGTCAGCATGCGCGAAAAAGAGGGAACTAAAATTTATTTCCTACTGAACCATCAGAACTCGCCGGTGCGCATTCAATTCTACAAGCCGATGCATGATTTCCTGACCGGCAACACTTTCTCGGGCAATTACGACCTCCCCGCCCACGGTGTGCTGGTGCTCGATGAGCATCTGGAACCCAAACCCGCCGAACCAGCCGCTTGAAAGCCACAAGCAAAGCAGCCGGAATGGAATAGCCGCAAAAAGGCACAAAAGACGCAAAAAACAGAGACATTTATAGTCTCCTTTTTTCTGCCGCCCGCAATGTTACACCTCACCTGAGTTCCCCATGTTTCGGGCAACTCGCGCCCCTTTATTTCCTTGTCCCCTTATGCGCCTTTTGTGCCTCTTTGCGGCTATCAAGTTTTTGAGGCTACTTTGCGGCGCTCGGATCTGTCACGCGGCCCAGGAACAGGACGCTCCCGGTCTGGCGTTCCATGATGAAAAATAGAAATGGATGATCCACCCGCAGCTCATGCGGCCGGACGATCGCTGACGCTGCCATCCCGACGCTTGTGGCTGCTGCCGCTTCGGTTCCTTGTTCGTTTACATCCACGTATGCCTGGTGGACGACGCGGCTGATGAACAGGTCGCCCTTTCCCGTCATTCCAGAAAAATCCGCACCCGGTCCGAACGCCGATTTCATCCCCATAGCCTCCAACTGATTTGCAAGATCGAGCCGGGAGTTCAGTTTGAATTTGGGGAGCGTGAGAATGGCCTTTTTCTCTGGTGTCGCCTGGAGCGTGGTCCACCAGCCCTGCAAGGTGGCTGCGTTCAATGCTTGCTCCACCGCGGCCAGGCCGTCTTTCTCATTTGGCAGCACAATCACCATCCATAACTCTTCGCCGGCATACGGAAGCGCAATCAGCATTGCCGCATCCACGTTGCGGCTCCGGACTTTGCCCTGCCTCGACATCGTTGGAACGGAGATGTTTTGATTGGAGCTGATGAAAAAGGGTTCGGGCCGGGTCGCTTTTGGATCGAACTGGGAGGCCCAGTTGCCCTTGAAATAAATGGCGTTGCACAGCAGCAGCCGAGTTGCGCTGTCAATCTGGCCTGGTTGAAGAAGGTCCCGGATTTTATCGCGCGTTTTCCGTTCGATCCAACTGTTGATCTCTTTGCGTGTTGCTTCGGATTTCGATTTGAAATCCACTTCGCGCAGTTCGGCGTGATAGCTCGTTTTGTTGACGTCGAGGAACGCGGGTGTGAAAGGATAGCCGGTTTGGCACCACAAGGAGTTGGCGACGCTGAGTTCGACGCGCTTGCCGGCCTGGATCTCTTCAAAGCGTGCATCGATGGCGGCAAAGGACCGGGGCAAGTCGGCTCCGGCCTGATCGAAATGCAGCGTGTGCGCCATTTCCCCGGCCGTTTTGCCTGCTGCGCCGGCATAGGTCATGGCCAGCGCGCTTGAAATGCTGTAGGGCGAGAAGAAGAGGTTTGGCGCGCTGCCCTTTTCACGCTGGTACAGGTCCAGGGCAAATTCCGTGTTGCCATTGACGACGGATTGGACGGAAGGCGCCGGAGCAGCCTGGGAAAAGCCTGCGGCCAGGAGCGCGAATAACAGTACGGCAAGCGATAGAATCACAGCCCACTTTCTTCCCGGCGGACGCCAGATGTCAAGCGCACAACCCGCGGCGCGACGGCAAGGCTGCGCGCAGCGCAGGCCCTACCGGGCGTGGACGGTAGGGGCGCACTGCGTGCGTCCCGGGGGATTACACTCCGGTGTTGGAGAACGCGAAGCGTGTGGAGTGCGCCGGTTTACCGGCGCTCTGGATTGGGACCGCTCCAAGCGCCGTCGTGCACCAGGGGTGTTAAAACCACAGCGGCGCTGAAGCGCACGCACTCCAGGTGCTGGCGCGGGGGATTGCACTCCGAACCTGGCTAAGGGGGGCGGCCGCGCGCAGCGCAGCCCTGCCGATTCAAGTCTACCGCAGGAACGCTTCGTGCAATCCGCCGTCCACGGTGATGATTTGTCCCGTGGTTTTGCTCAGTCGATTTGTGAGCAGGATGGAGAAAGCTTCGGCCTGGTCTGCGGAAGAAATCGGAGTTCTCGTGAGGGTGCGTTCGGCGTAAAAATTTGCGAGCTTGGCCGTGAGCTGTTCGGTGGGTTCCTTTTCCGAAAAGGGGATTTTGTATTTCGCGAGGCTGGCAATGACCCGGTTGCGCGGGAACATGGCGCTGCCTTCCACGACCGTGGCCGGGGCGACGCCATTCACGCGGACCAGCGGCGAGAGTTGGATCGCCAATTCGCGAATGAGATGATTCGCGGCGGCTTTGCTGGTGTCGTATGCCAGGCTGCCTCTCTTTGCCACGACGGCGTTGGCGCTGGTGGTCAACACCAGGTTTCCAGAAAGGCCCTGTTCCTCCCACATGGCCGCGGCTTCGTCGGCGACGATGTAGCTGCCAGTCACATTGACGGCAAATGTCACGGCCCATTTGTCGTCGGGAATATGGCCCGACACATCCGGCGGAACGAAAATCCCCGCCGTGATCGCTATGGAATCGCAGCCGCCGTATGCGAGCGTCACCTGGTTGAGCATGGACCGGACACTGGCGCGGTTGGTGATATCACACGCAAGTCCGAGAGCCGGCCCGCAATGGGAAACGCCGCTGCCGGCGACGCCAATGCCGAATCCGCGTTGCTCGACAATTTCCGCAGCGGTGGCCTGGGCGGCGGCTGGATTCACGTCCACGCACGCCACGTGCGCGCCTTCGCTGGCGATCCGGTGCGCGACGACCCTGCCGATACCGCTGCCGGCGCCGATGACAATCACCACCTGCCTGGCGAGTTCTTTTTCCGCCGGCATGCGCTTGAGCTTCGCTTCCTCCAATTGCCAGTATTCGATATCGAACGCTTCGCGCTGCGGCAGCGCGATGTATTTGTCGATGGCTTCGGCGCCCCGCATCACTTCCACCGCGCATTGATAAAACTCCGCCGTCACCCGCGACTCGCTCTTGTCTTTTCCCCAGCAAACCATTCCCAGCCCCGGTATCAGGATCACCGTGGGATTGGGGTCGCGCATGGGAGGCGAGTTCGGACGGCGGTTGCGCTCGTAATACGCGGCGTAGTCCTTCCGATATTTCACGAGGCCGGACTGGATGCGCGCTTTCAAATCCGCGACGCAGGATTCCATTCCGTCATCGCTGAAGTCCGTCAAATTGTTGTCCGCCGGGACGTACAACGGTTTGATTTTTGTGCGCAGGAAATGGTCCGGGCAGCTTGTGCCCAACTCGGCGAGCCGGGGCGCGTCGTGGGAGTTCACAAAACGCAGCATCCTGGCGTCATCCTGGATCGTGGCGATGCATCGTCGTTCCGCGCCGAGCCGGCCTCGCAGCCAGGGCAGGATCCGAGCCAGCAATTTGCGCCGGGTTTCCTCCGGCAACGCGGCGAACTTTTGTCCGCCAAATGCCGTGGTATCACCGCCCCTGGCCTGGTACTTGGATTCCACGAAAGCCGAGGCTCGTTCAATAAACTCCAGCGTGCGGAAATAACATTCCTTGTCGTCGTCCGCCCACGAGATGAATCCGTGCTGGGCCATCATGATGGCTCTGGCTTTCTTGTTCTTGCGGCAGATGTCCTGCATCGCCAGACCCAGTTCAAATCCCGGCCGCATCCATTTCACGAAAGCCATGCCGCCATGAAAGATTTCACGGGTCAACCGCTCGCACCGGGACGAAGCCGCAATCGCGATCACCGCGTTGGGGTGCATGTGGTCCACGTGTTTGGCGGGGATGAAGCTGTGCAGGGGGGTGTCGATGGAAGTGGCGCGGGGGTTCAGGTTGAACGTCGCGTGCGAATACGCGGCCACCATGTCGTCTTCCGCGCGGGACTTGAGACCTTTATCCTTCCGTTTGGAATAGAGCTTTTGCATTCCCAGCAGTGTGTCCTGGCGCAGCGAGGCGAAATTGTCCCGGCCGCTGGTCCGCAAATCGCCGCCGGAACCTTTCACCCAGAGCACCTTCACGGGCTTCCCCGAGAGCGGATCGGTTTCCTTCAGCTTGGCCGAGGTGTTGCCGCCTCCGGTATTGGTGATGCGCTGGTCGGCGCCCAGCTTGTTCGATCGGTACACCAGCCGGGCCAATGGATCGAGTTTGTCCGCCTCGGCATCTTTCC
The DNA here is from genome assembly GCA_035648815.1 of Verrucomicrobiia bacterium. Taxonomy (GTDB): domain Bacteria; phylum Verrucomicrobiota; class Verrucomicrobiia; order Limisphaerales; family BOG-1460; genus DASRKU01. Next base: position 11,281 of record DASRKU010000321.1, read on the forward strand.
AGAGAGGTGTCAGGAAGTGGAACGCTTTGCCTTCGGATTCTAAACGCATAAAATTGTCAGTTTTTTCGGGCCGTGCGCGCCCAGAACCAGGATCCGCTCGATGTCCCCGGTGCGGCTGGGTCCCGTGATCAGCGATATAAATCCGGGATAGTCTGGCGCGAATTTGGTTTTTAACAATTCGAAAGCGGCAGTCAGGTCCGGGAGCAACTGCTCGCGTCTGGCGATGACAACGTGGTGCGGCGGCAGGACCGAGAGCGCCCGCCCGCCCGCCGTGCGGCTGGTCACCAGCACGCTGCCGGTCTGGGCAATCAACGCGTCACATTCCGTGATTGCCGCATCGCACGCCTCAAGATCCGCCGCGGCATACCCCCGATCGGTCCAAAGCAGCGGCACATCCAAAGCCGCACAGGCCGCCTGCGTCAACTCTCCCCCATGGCTCGCGACGCGGTTCCAGCCTTCGCTCGCCTTCAGCCGCTTCACGCGCGTCTTCAATTCATCGAGGCTGTTGATCAGATGGAAGTCCGCCCGGAGTTCGATGGCGTTTTTTTGAAACAACTCGAGACGATCCTTAAAGCCATCGGCTCCCGTTGCGCGCCAGGATAGGGCGGTTGCCAGGGTTGGTCCCTTGGAGCCCGCAGCCGCCTGTGAACCGATCGGCTGGGCTGGCGGGCTTTTTGTTGCCCCGGCACGCGGGCTTGCAAGCGCTTCACGGATTCGCGACAGGATTGTCTCTCGAGGGTTCATGTTCGTTGCCTCCACCATTCCTTGAAAGTTTGTGGCGCGATTGGCTGCAGCTCGCGACTTTGCGTCCACGGACGCGCGGGATCGATGAGCGTGCCCTGGATGCGGCGATGCAAAGGCTGCAAGGCGCGCGCCACTTTGGTCGCGAGGCTGTAGAGCGCAGGCCGGTTGACCACGAAGGCGAACAGCCGGAATGCCTGCCGCTCCAGGAAACCAGGATTCTGCGTGACGGCGTTGCGCCGGTTTCTCAGCAGGTGATGGTGCAGGTCAATATGGACGGGGCACGTGGCCGTGCAGGCGCCGCACAGCGAGGAGGCGGACGAGAGATGTTTCCAATCCTGCAGGCCGCGCAGGTGCGGAGTGATGACCGAGCCGATGGGGCCCGAGTACGTCGTCCCGTACGCCGGCCCGCCGATGTTGCGGAAGACGGGGCAGGCATTCAGGCAGGCGCCACAACGGATGCAGCGGAGCGCCTCCCGCTGTTCGATGTCCGCCAGGAGCGACGTGCGGTGGTTGTCCAACAACACCACGTGAAACTCCTCGGGACCATCCGATTCCCCCGGCTGGCGCGGGCCGCCATACAGGGAGTTGTAACAGGTTAATGCCTGGCCCGTCCCCGCCCCGGCCAGCAACGGCAAAAACAAAGCAAGATCCTCCAGGCGCGGTAAAATCTTTTCAATCCCCAGCACGGTGATCATCACCGGCGGCAGCGCCGCCGTCAGCCGCGCGTTGCCTTCGTTTTCGGTGATGGAAACCATCCCGGTTTCGGCGATGGCGAAATTCGCGCCTGTGATTCCGATATCGGCTGCCATGTATTCTTTGCGCAGCACCCGTCGCGCGATCATGGTCAGCTCTTCGGGATTCTCCGCGGGTGCGCAGCCCAGTTCGCGGGCAAAGAGCTCGCCAATATCCCGGCGCGTGAGGTGCATGGCGGGAAACACGATATGAAAAGCGGGCTCGCGCCGAAGCTGAACGATGAATTCGCCCAGGTCGGACTCAATCACCCTGAAGCCCGCTTCCTCAAGGGCGGTGTTCAGGTGGATTTCTTCGCAGGTCATCGCCTTCGATTTGATGATCGAGCGGGCCTTTCGCGCGCGGGCGATTTTAAGAATAATTTCGCGCGCGTCGGCCCCGGACCCGGCCCAGTGGACTTTCGTGCCGCGGGCTTCGAGCTTGTTTGCGAATTCGCCGAGGTAACGGTCCAGGTGATGAATGGCGTCGTCTTTAATGTCGGCCGCCGCCACGCGCGCGGCTTCCCAGTCCTGAAACCTGCTCTCGGCCTGTGTCCGAGCGGCGCCGTACTTGCCCATCGCAGCATGGACGAGTTCGCGCTGGCGCAAATCCCGGGTCACCTCGCCCGACTGCTTAAGAAATATTTTGGCGGCGCTCACGGGGGAAGGTGGGAGGTTGGAAGGGAGAGGTGAGAGGGAAAACCCTCACCCGGCCTCCGGCCACCCTCTCCCATCCGATGGGAGAGGGACGGGGTGAGGGCGCGTTGCCCTCGACTCTCGACGATCGACATTCGACTCAAGGGGTTCATTTTCGCGCCAGGATTTCGGCGAGGTGAATCGTTTTCAGCTTCTTGCCGCCGCGATCCAGCAAACCTTGCAGGTGCATCAGGCAACTGGAATCGTTGGACACAATGTAATCGGCGCCGGTGGCTGCGGCCGACCCGCATTTCACATCGCCCATGGCCGATGAGATCATCGGGAACTTCGCGGCAAAGACTCCGCCGAAGCCGCAGCATGTCTCGGCTTCATCCATTTCCACCAACTGCAGGTCGCGCACCTTCGAGAGCAAAATTCGCGGGGGTTGTTTGATGCCCAATTCGCGCAAGCCGTGGCAGCCATCGTGAAACGTCACTCGGGCAGGGAAGCGGGCGCCCAGGTCGGTGACTCCCAGCTTCTGCACCAGGAATTCGGAAAACTCAAAACATTTCGGGGACAGCTCCCGGGTGGCGCCTGCCCATTCCGTGCCTGCCATTAAATCCGGGTAAAATTTCCTCAGCATCGCTCCGCAGGATCCCGACGCGATCACAACAGTCTCGGCGTCCCGCAGCCGCTCCAACACTTTTACGGCGACAGTGCGCGCCTCCGCCCAATGGCCGGAATTGAAGCCAGGCTGCCCGCAACAGGCGATCTCGTCGGGGCAAACGACCTTGTGCCCGAGCCCTTCCAAAATGCGGACCATGCTGATGCCCACATTG
>DASRKU010000322.1:0-2644 GCA_035648815.1 Verrucomicrobiia bacterium
GCTTTCCATCCTCACCCAAAATCGATCCAAACCACACATGCGCCAGCTTCAGCCCTCCCGCGTCCGCGCCCGGAGCTGCCGACGCTTCCTGCCATCGGCGGAACGTCGCAAAAACCTGCTGGAAATGCAGCTGTTGCCTGCCGTCGGTCACATACACGATTTCCCGCGGGTTCCAGGTCTCGACTCGAAAGGCCAGCGTCGCAAGGTCGGTGGTCGCGTAATTGAATGCTCCATCACGCTTTTGAATGATCTGCGGATTCGGCTCCCAGCGTCCATCGCGTTGGATCAGGAAAGGATCCTGCTTTGGCGGAAGGCTCCCGTCGCTGAACACGCATTTGGCGCCTTCACTCTCCCGCGCGATCCCTTTTGCCATCAGGTCATCGACCAGCGGCTGCAGCCGCGGCTGATAGAAGCTCTCGCCATACGCATGGTCAAACCGCACTCCCAATCTTCCGTAAATGGCCTCAAATTGCTTCTGCGACAGCGCGATCATATCGCGCCAAATGGCCAGGTTTTCCGGATCGCCCTGTTGAAGCTTCACCAGCTCGCGCCGCGCCCCCTCGTGGATCGCCGCATCGTAACCTCCCTTTTCCGGATCACACCGGGATTGAATCAACTTGTAGATTCGTTCCATCTCGGCGAGCGGATCACGCTCCAGCGACGCCCGGTCCAGGATCGTTTTCCAACCCACAATCAGCATTCCAAATTGCGTGCCCCAGTCGCCGATGTGATTGTCGGTGACAACGCGCTGGCCCAAAAGACGCAACGTGCGCGCCAAAGATTCCCCCAGGATGGTCGAACGAATGTGGCCCACGTGCATGGGCTTGGCCACGTTGGGTGAGCTGAAGTCAACCACGATCGCGCGCGGCTGGACGGCTTTGTCAAAAAAAAGATGTTCCCCTCGCGCAGCCCCCTCCAGCGTCTGCGCCAGCGCCGGCAGCTTTAATCGAAAGTTCAGGAATCCAGCCCCGGCCGTTTGCACGGATTCACATATGTCCGACACGTCCAGGCGCGACATGACGTCATTGGCCAATTGCCGCGGGTTCAGCCCGCGTGCCTTGGCCAGCGACATCAGGGCGTTTGTCTGGTAATCGCCGAATTTCGGGTCCGGGCACGGGCGCACCAGCACCGCGGAGACATCCGCCCCGGGCAAAACCGCGGAAACCGCCCGCTGCAATCGTTCCTGGATGATCTGGTGTGGTAACACGGAACCCTCGAATTGTTGGCTGATTGAAACCTTACCTCGGAACCCCCCGTCGGGGCAAAAGGAAGCACGCTTTCGCGACGCCCTTCACGTCTTATTTTTTTCCATGCTCCTTGATGATTTTGAGCATGGCCTCGGCGTCCTGCGCCTCCTCCAGGGCCTGGCGAAAGTCCGCCCGATGAAGCAGTTTCGCGATATTGGCAAGCGTGTGAAGATGTTTTTGAAATTGTCCCTGCGGAACCAAAAAGAGCATCACCAGGTTCACGGGTTGGTTGTCCAGGGCGTCGAAACTCACTCCTTTTCGTGAACGGCCCAGCGAGCCGACGACTTCGCTGATCAAATCCGTTGAGGCGTGCGGAATCCCGATGCCGAACCCGATCCCGGTGCTCATGGACGATTCGCGCTTCTTGACGACTGCGGAAATGGCCTCGTGGTCCTGGGGCTTGATCTTGCCCGTTGCCACAAGATTGTTGATGAGCTCATCAATGGCTTGCCAGCGGTCGGCCGCCTGCAACTCAGTAATGATTTGCTCTTTCGTTAGAATGTCACCTAAGTCCATAGCGTCGGAAAACAGTAACGTCGGGCATTTCGCCTGAAGCGCACTGCTATATCAAGACAGAATTGACAGCATTGTTGATCCCGCAAACTCACCACAAGTGCGCCAAACGCCGAAATATCTCCCCCGTGCACCTCAGCCACCCTGCCATCGCCGCCCAAACGCCCACCCGCGACGTCAGCAGCGGAATCCCAATCATCAGCACAATCGCGTTGCCCAGAAAGATGACGGCGGCTGAAAACACATACCCTTGCTCGGTAATGTCCGATTGACTGGTTCTGAGGATATGAAAGGTCAGCGTCAGGTGAAAGCCGTATGCCGCCCCCAATAACAGGTGAAACCAGGCCACGTACCCGCTCCAATTCCAAATCCAGTGCCCCCCCACGAACACCAGCACGAGCATCGCCGCATAGAACGGGAAGAAGTAAGGCGCCAGGGCAATCAGGAAATTGCTCCGCGTGATAACCACGTGCCCTCCATTGGATCCGACCCGAAATCGCTTCACTCGACCTCCAAATGCCCAGGTCCAAACCGCGTGCGTCAGCTCGTGGCCCACCACGTAAATCCACATCGGCTTGGGCAGCAGCGCATAGACCACACCCCAGCACAACATGCCCGCCAGCATCGGCACCCAGATCGTGTCCGCGCCGCCGCTCTGCGTTATCACCGTCCATAAAGCCCAGCCGGCCCCCGCACAGAAGGGAAGAAGCAGAATGCCTAGAATGCTCTTACACCACTTGGGCACGGCAAATTATTGAAGCCGCGCCGCCGGGAATCAACGCGATTCTGAAACGTCACGAGAGATTGGCTGCGCTCTTACGAGGCGCAGCCACTCCAACCCTGGTGGCCGCGCTTCGTGAGAACGCGGCTGACAAATTCCACTT
>DASRKU010000323.1:0-13579 GCA_035648815.1 Verrucomicrobiia bacterium
TGCAGCAGAAGTTGTCGTCGGTCGGCGTTCCCGCGGGCCCGAAATCCCCTCCATAAGCCCAGAACGTCGCGTCGCCAGGTCGGACTTTTGTGAAATGCGCCATCGGGAGCGCCTGCTGCTTTTGTCGCAGCCCCTGGTCCACCCAATCCCAGATAAACCCGCCCTGCAAATTTGTCTTCGTATAAATCTGGTCCCAGTAAGATCGCAAATCGCCGGAGCCATTTCCCATCGCGTGCTCGTACTCGCACATGATATAGGGCCGGGTCCGCGGTTCGGCGGCATACCGCCCCAGCTTGGCAGGTGCGGGGTACATTTCAGAGAGAATATCCACGTGCGGTTTCCAGCCCGCGCCTTCGTAATGAACCGGGCGGCTGGAATCGCGCTGGTGGACCCATCGCGATGTCGCCTCAAAATTGGGCCCGTCTCCCGCCTCGTTGCCAAGCGACCACACCACGACCGACGGATGGTTCTTGTCCCGCTCCACCATTCGAATCGTGCGATTCAAATGAGCCTCCGCCCAGGCCGGGTTCCTGGCCAGCGTGTTGGAGCCGTATCCCATGCCGTGACTTTCGATATTCGCCTCGTCGATGAGGTAAAGCCCATAACGATCACACAGGTCGTACCATGCGGGCTGATTCGGGTAATGCGAGCACCGCATGGCATTAATATTGAATTGCTTCATCAGGCGAATGTCGCGCTCCATGCCCTCACTCGTAATCGCCTGCCCCAGGTCAGGATCAAACTCATGTCGATTGACACCTTTGATGAAAATGCGTTTGCCGTTCACCAGGAAGTTGCCGTCGCGAATTTCCACTTTTCGGAAACCAATATTCATGGGGAGGACCTCCACTGCGTTGCCGGACTCATCCAGAACACTCGTCAATAGTTTGTAAAGATTGGGCGTCTCAGCCGTCCATTTGAGCGGATTCGCCACCGGCGCCATGCCGTCCACAGAAATCTCCTCCTCGGGACCCAGGTGCTTTTGGACTGATTGCGACAGGACCGTAACTCCATCCGGGTCCAGCAACTCGACGTGGACAACAACATCCACAGGCTCCCGCGAGTAATTGACTAAATGCGCATGCCCTTGAATCGTGGCGTCGCGATAGTCGGCGTCCAGGTCAGGCTGACATTCCAGGTCGCGGATGTGCACCTTGGGCGGAGACCACAGATAGACATCTCGAAAGATGCCGCTCAGCCGCCACATGTCCTGGTCTTCCAGAAAAGAGCCGTCGCACCAGCGGAAGTTTTCGACGGCGATCAGGTTCTGGCCCGGCTTGAGGTATTTGGTGATATCAAACTCCACGGGCGTGCGGCTGTCCTTGCCCATCCCTACTTTCTCGCCATTGATCCAGAGATCGAAAAACGAGTTAACGCCGTCGAACGTGAGGAAAACGTGCTGGCCGGCCCAGTCCGCAGGCACTGTGAACGCGCGGCGATACGCATTGACCGTGTTGTTGGGATCCTGCGCGGGCACGATTGGCGGCCGGGGCCCCCCTTGCCACGGATAGCGGATGTTCACGTAAATGGGGATGCCGTAGCCGGACAGCTCCACATTGGAAGGCACGGCGATTTCCGGCCACGCGCTGTCGTCAAAGTCCGGCTTCCAAAAATCGGCGACTCGCGCCTGGTGATTGGAGGAATAATGATATTTCCAGTCGCCGTTGAGCGAACGGTAAAATGAAGACTTCACCCGTTCGCGATTGGATGCAGGCCCGATGCTTTTGGCCGTTTCGGCATCGGGACATATGACCATTGTTGCGTGCGGCCGCTCGTTGTTGACTCCGGTCAGCCCCGGATCTTCCCATTCAGGGACTGCGAGGGAAACGGCATTCGGAAGGACCAGGCTCACGGCAATTGCGGCGAGGTAGATATTCTTCACGGCTGAATCCTACTGAATACCCAGCAATGGGGAATCGCGAAAATGAATGACAAGGCAACCCTCACCCCGGCCCTCTCCCATCGGATGGGAGAGGGAGAATGGATTGACGCGTTGGCTGCCAACCATGGCCTAATTCCATCGAAATCGAGCGCTACTATTTCCCTCTCCCGTCCGACGGGAGAGGGCTAGGGTGAGGGCTGCTTTTGCTTTCGAGATTGGGGCAATACGCCCTTGACACGCAATTCTCAGGGTATGCAGGGGCCTCACTCAAAGTCATACACGACGACTTTGATGCACACGCGCTTGAACACGTTCTCGACAAAGGCGAGGTGCTGAGGATGCGCCTGGTAATCGTCCTGGGTCTTTTTGTCCGGAAATATGAGGTTCAATGCCGCCTGATACGACTGATCCACCACCGGCCGATGACTGGAGGCCATCCTGCCGATGTGAAAATGCTTCACCCCAGGAATATCCCTCAGATATTTGTTCGCCCCGGCGATGAGCTCATCGACGGCGCCCGGCTGGTTTGGATCCGTCCAGAAGATGACGACGTGGCTGAATTCGCGGGCGACCTTCGACAATTTATTTTCCATGTTTTGGATGATGCAACACTCGCAGCGGGAGTAAAATCTTTACCGCGCAACCCTTCGTGTTCAATCGGCCATTCCGCAAGCCGGAGGCTTGCCAGAGAGTAGCCGGTGGTTGAGCGACGCCGGAGCGCAGCGAAGGCGGGCGATACCACCGGCTATCACGCCCCCAAATCTCCCATCGACCCAGCAGGGGTCGCAGAACTCTGCCATCCCTCCAGGATGGCGGAAATTCTCCCGACCATATCCGGAGGTCTTCGCAAGGCTCCGACCTCCGGCTACTATCTGGCAACCCTTCGTGTTGGCTCACCGCGACCGCCGCACGCGCAAAAAGCATCGGCCGGGCTCGGCGGGCGCGGTGAAGTCGCAAGTCGATTCAGACGCCGCGACCTCATCGCAGATTGCCGTCCAGGTTCTCAAATCGCCGGATTCCTCCACGCTGTATTTTTGGCCCGGGACGGATTCCCAACGGACGCCCATGCCGGACTCGTTGCGGGTGATGTTGATTATCCGAAATGGCTTATCGTAGGGATTGTTGAATGAAACAATCAGCGGCAGATGATCCGAGGCGAGCCGGTCATCGTTGGTCCGGACAGGAAACGGGGGGTTGGTCAGCAAGTCCGTCCGGAAGACCGCGGCGGCCGACAGGTTCGCACTGAGAAGCGCGCAGGGCAGAATGTAATCGTAACGTTTGGTTGGAGTCCCGCTCTGGATGGAAAAGGTCAGCTCGCTCTGCGTCAGCCAATTGACCGGGGAGATTAGGCGCAGGCCCGTGGACGCGGCGATCAGCCGCTGGAGCGTTTGCGGATTATTTGCAGGCGGCCTGGCCAGGTCCTCATTCAAATCACCACAGACCACATAGGGCTGAAAGCCGTTGGATGGAATAAAACTGGTGGCCAGGAAATTGGATATCGCGCCCGCTTCCGCAGCGCGTTCGGTCGACGAACTGCCGTCCTGCCCGGATTTCAAATGGATTGAGAACACGTGCAGCGGCTGCGCAAATCCAGGCACGGCAATTTCGGCTTCAAACAAATCGCGCTTGAAGATCGCATTCGTGCAGCCGTAAGGGGACAGATCAGAACCGTGCAGCCAACTCTGCGATCGAACAATGGGAAACCGGCTCGCAATGGCGTTGCGGATGAATCCGTCGCTTTCCGAGTTGGTGGCCAGGAAATATCCCGGCAGGAAAGCTTTCACCCAATTCTCCATCTGGTACGTGTTCGTATCCGGAATTTCATTAAAGCAGGCGATGTCCGGCTGGAGGTAAACCAGTTGCCGCCCGATGGCGCGCACCTGGTATGAATTCGTGCTCCAATTCTCGACCTGGTTGCCATGCGTGTTGTAAGTCAGCAGGGAAAAGGCCCCGGCAAGCGCCTGCAGGAGGTTTGTGTCCACCGGCTGCGATGAAATGCTCAGACCATCAATCCCCAGCGCGTGATCGTAACCCGCATCATCAGTGTCCACCCACCGAAGAAAAAGTTCCTGGCCCGGGGCGACGAGCACTCCAGGCAAAAGCACCTGTGCGAATTCCACGCGGTTCGCAACGTCATTGCCGTCCAGAGCCTGGGTGACATTCGTCACCGGGCTGATGAAGTCCAACTCCGAACACCGCGTCCAGTCCAGATTGCTGTCAGCGTCGGCATTTGTCAGTCCTGTCCCGATTACAAACGAAAAGGAAAGTTTTTGGGTGCCGGTTCCGCCTGCCCGCCACTGCTCCCCGGTGTAGGAGACCCGGACGTCCGTTCGCGCAATCTGCGTTTCATTGATGAGCCGAACTCCATAAGCGATCGTGCCGGTGCCACCCGACGCCAGGGAGCCCAGGGAGCGATCGGATGCGTTTGCCTGGCCAAAGCTGTATAATCCACCCGTCGTCCCGCTGCCCGATCCCGCGACGTAGTTGGTGATCTCCGGTGGTCCCCCGGTTTTGGAGGCATACCACGACGGCAAGGTGGAGTTGTCGATCCACTCAGGCTTGCCGCTCGTGAATAGCGTGTTGAAATCTTGTGAATAAGTTCCGGACCCCATCGGAACCTGTCCAAACAAATGCCCTGCAAAAGCGGCCAGAAACGCCAGGACGAAAACCCTTATACCCTTTTTCATAAAAGAAGAAAAATTCCCGGGAAGACAACCCCGTACCCGCCGTGCGAAAAGAATGCCTCAGGCATCGAAAAAAGTAAAACAAACTCTGCTGTGAAATCTTCCCCTATCGACCTGCCCAAGGCGGGGTTCGAATTGAGTCTCGTCACCTCGACTTCTACAACCACTGGAACTAAAAAAATTGCGCCTTTTTGTGGCTCTGATTTCCTCGGCTGCGGCTCCACGAGGCTTACCGTTTTCGATTGTGTTCGGGCCGGGAATACTTTTGCGCCGCGAGTTCACCGGCGCGCGCGGCCAGGTCCGGATTCCATTCCAGGCGCCCCCAGTCGACGCCGTTCTCAGAGGCCACAGCGCACATTTCCGATTGCCACTGCGCCCGCGCGATGGACGGCACCGGAGGCTGCACGGAGCCCTGGATCATCAAGCCGGCGCGGGTGCGGCGTTGGGCGGCCCCGGCGATTTTTTGTCCCCGCCACAGAAGGTCAGATTTTTCGCAACCGATGAAGCATTCGCCCCGTTCGCCCTTGCGGCGGACATCGGCGAGTTCCGTATCAATCCTGAGCCTTTGGAAAGCGCTTTGGATCCATTCGTGGATCCGCCGGTAGCTGTCCACCGCGGCGAAGCTATACCACTCGTGGCAGGTCGGAATCGCAAGACTGTAGGTCCAGTCTGCGTCGTGCGGGACGATTCCCCCGCCGGTGGACCGCCGCACCAGGGGGCGAAGCGAGGTCGCGCGCTCCACTTCCGAATATTTTTGAAAGTAACCAAAAGAAGCGGCCGGTTCGGTCCAACCGTAAAATCGCAACACAGGATGCTGCAAGCGTGGCATGGCCTCGAGCAACGCCTCGTCCACCGCCATATTCAATGCGGCGCTGCCAGGACCGGAGTCCAGGAAAAGCCATGGGGATCTCTTAAAAACCGTGTTCATCCGTACCACAATGTCGAAAGTTCACGCATTCCTTGCAAAGATCTAAGAACCCTCACCCCGGCCCTCTCCCATCCGATGGGAGAGGGAGAATTGACCGACGCGTTGGTCGCAAACAATGGCGCATGAGCATCCGAAGCGTTGATTCCTGTTCCCTCTCCCATCGGATGGGAGAGGGTTAGGGTGAGGGTGCTTTTGACCGTGGTTGCGGCCCTGCCGCGCGGGGTGCATCCGTGGTTGAAATGCATAATTATGGCTTAAAACTTCAATCCACCTTTCCTGCCGACGGGCAGAGTTTCCTGATTTCGCAATTCGGGCAATCGGGTTTACGCGCGTAGCAGCGGCGCCGTCCATGCCAGATCAGCAGATGGCTGAACAAAGCCCATTGGTTTTTCGGCACAAGTTTCATCAAGTCCTGCTCGATCTTTGCCGGGTCTCGTTCCCGGGTTAACCCCAGCCGCTGAGACAGCCTCGATACGTGGGTGTCCACCACAATGCCCACATTGATGTTGTAGGCATTGCCAAGCACGACATTGGCCGTCTTGCGCCCGACGCCTCCCAGCTCCAGCAAGGCTTCCATGGTTTTAGGCACTTGTCCGCCGTGCTGGTCCAGGATCGCCCGGCAACAGGTTTGGATGCTCCTGGCTTTGTTCCGGAAAAATCCCGTGGTTCGGATGTCGTTCTCCAGGCCGGCAAGGTCGGCGCCCGCGTAGTCCGCGGCCGAACGATATTTTTTAAACAGTTCCGCCGTGACCAAATTGACCCGTTTATCCGTGCATTGCGCCGAGAGGATGGTCGCAACAAGCAGCTCGAGCGGATTTGAAGAATTCAGTTCGCAATGCGCGTCCGGATAAGCCCTGCGCAAGCCCGCGATGATGGCTTTGGTGCGGAGGGCTTTCGCCTCAATCGATTCACGTGGCATACAGCGCAGGTTAATTCCAACCCATATCGCCGGCAACGATCAAGCGCGAGTTGGGCGAGTGATTTATCGTCTAAGCGCGCGTGAGGACTTGTGCGAAGGGTGAAAAAAATCCAAAGCGGCGCTAAAGCGCACGCACTCCATGTGCTGGCCCGTCTTCGTTGACGCTAGCGCCCGCCCCGTTCGGTCCCCCTCTCCCATCCGATGGGAGAGGGCTGGGGTGAGGGTCTTCTTGCTTCGGGGTGAGGGTCCCCTTACTTATTGGTCGACACTGTCGTGGTCGTCACCGGGGCGTTGGTGTTGAGAGCGGGGACCGAGTTCGTGGAGCGATCCTTTCCCACGCCGGTCCATTTGTGCATCAGGCCCCAATCGTTCAGGATCCAGAGCGCGACTCCGAGCACAACCACAGTCACAATGATTGCGGGCCACGGGTTCTTCTTGTCGGCGAAGGGATCGGCCAGATCGCGTTTCGCGCCTTTGGGCAGGGCCGCCACACGCGTCAGGGAGGCGCCGAATGGAACATTGATTCGCGCCTTGGCATTCACCGCCCAGCCGTTGGCGTCGAGAATGGGTCCCAAGTTTCGCCTCCGCAGTTTCAGCCAGGCCAGGATCATGGAAGGTCCGGAGATAACGAGAATAATCGCCACGACACCCAGTGGCATCCATGCTTTGAGACCCAGAAACGAGCTCAGGATGCCGCCGATCATGCCGCCGACACCTGCCGCGCCGACGCTCAAGGCGGCGATGAGTCCGGGATCGATTTTCGGCTTGGGCGGGTCCGCGGGCGGCGTTCCGGAGACTGAAGTTTCCCCCGCTTTTGCGGCGGCCCGTTCCATTCGCGAGACACTCGCGGCATCGGCTGCCGCAGCGCGCTTGGCGACTTGCTCCTGGATCAGCCGCGCCACCTTTTTGTATGGCGACCAGAATGCCTGTCGAATGCTGATGGGGTTATCCACGATCTTTGTGATTGTGGCATCCCAATCGCGGCCTTTTCGGTCGTAGAAGACCCCGTTGCGGCCCACCATAAGATTGTCGGAATCGCCGCCGGTGAACGCGGCGAGGATCTGCATTTTTTCGCCTGTGCCTTTCCGGGTGCAATCGCAATAGGCCAGGTAAGTGCCGGCCAGCGATGCCATGAGCGCGTGCTTGCCGCTATCGTCAACGATCAGGCACAAGTCGCAACTGCGTTGGTCCAGGTACAACGTCCCGGCCTGAAAAATAGCCTTGTCCAACCGGCTGTAAAAATCCCGGAACGCAACAAAGTTATTGCAGAGCTTGTAAAGATCCCGATGGTAGCGGACCAGTTTATCCACTGCGACGATGGAGGCGAATTCCGGTTCCAGCTTCCAATCTTCAGCGATGAGGGCTGTGATCTGTTGTTGGGCGGGTCCTGACAGCAACGCGCGGAGTCGCTTGAGCCCAAGAGTTTCGACTGGAGAGGCGGGTTTCAGCAGCAGCCAGTTCCGGTAGGCAACCAATTTTCCCGCGAGGCCAGCCCAGTCGAATTCCGTCAGCGATGTTTTACTGCCCAGGAGAGGCTCCGTCGCGGCAGTGCGCAAGGTTTCCATGGCGGCAGCCCAGGCGGGATTGATGCCTTCTTTCAGGGGCAACGGTTTTTGAGCCTCGACGCGCGCCAATGGGAAAGCCGCAATCTCCACCGAGGCAAGTGTCAGATCCCTGGCGGTAAACACCAAATACTCCTTTTCTTCCCGATTCAACGCCCCCACCGCCCGCGGATCGAAAGCGACAAGGCGGCACCGTGTGAAATAGTCCTCCACCTTGGCCTTTACGGCGTCGATGGCGGCGGCCGCCGCCGAGGTGCGCTCGCCAAGCGGCAGTATCCCGGCATTGGTTTCCGCCGCGCTCCACCAGTCGGAATACGCTTTGGCTTCGGCAAAGAATCGATCCAGCATGGGCTGGCTCAACCCCGGCTTGCCGCTGCGGTCCATCTCTGCGCCAAGGCATGCAATCATCTCTTCAATCGCCTGCTTTGTCGCAGGATCACTCGCGGCTTCAGCAGGCACGATCCCGTCCCCGTTGAGCTTGGTTTGAGCAAAGACCCTGGCCGTATCCGCGGCGTCTTCCACTGTTATCCCCTGGGCGTCCGGCTTCCCCAGATGCACCAGGATCTGTTTGACCGAAGCGAGCAACTGCCCGCCTTCAGGAACCGAAACGTTGATCGCGGACAATGGCAGCATCGCCGACCCTTTGACAGCGTCGTTGGGATCCTTCAGCAGACTGGTCAGCCAGCGGGCGGCCGCGATGATGTCGGGCGCGCGAATCCGGCCGTCTTTGTCGGTATCCACCAGCGCGAGGGTTTTTGTGTCGAACTCCAAACCCGTCGTGGGGCATGCCAGGGCCACCCACAGTTTTTGGTCGAGCTGATCCAGATGCATCAGGTCGGCGCCGGTTTCCAATTTGACCTGGTCAAATCCTCCGGCACGGAAGAATTGCCAGCGATGCAGAGGAATTGCGGTGCTGGACATATGGTTGATGGGTCAGAATTTGAAGGCTACGGCTGCCACCAATTTGACATCATTCTTCCTCCTTCCCGCTGCCGGAACGCTGTTGTAGGTATCCTGCAAATACGTGCGCAAAGAAAGTTTCTTATCCGCTCTCAAATCCGATTCGATGCCAATCTCCGCGTTGATGATATAGTTCTTGAACTTGTCCACCCGCGGAAGCCATTCGGCGATCTGCCAAAGCCGCGCCCGATCGCTGAGCTGGCAGTGAAACTTATCCCCCACTCGTAGCGTGGCAAACTTCTGCTCGGAATTTCCCAGCTTTTCGATGATATAGCCCGGGCCCAATTCACCGCAAAAATCGATCCTCTTTTCCTTGATGAAGTAATACCCCGCACCCGGGCCGAGGGTGACACGGTACTTAATATCGGCAACGGCATCGTACAATCCATCAGCGCGGCCGTACCCGTAGAGCCGTTCGGTAAACAGCCGATTGTACTGGCCAAAGCCATGGTATGCGTCGGCGGTTTTTGTGTCATTGCCCGTGTCACGGTTCTTGGTGGTGCCATATGCGGCGTCCGCCCCGAGCATGGCCTCGTTCAGATCCCATTTTCTTCCCGCCCCGGCCGTGGCCGTGGCCAGAAAACTTTCACTGTTGCCCCGCGTCAGCGTCAGTCCAGCCGCAGCGCTGCCATGCCACCGGTTTGTGTGCTGAACCACAGGCGGAACATCCTCGGAAAATGCCATTAGACAACTTCCTAAAAAAAGGACGGAACTGATGAAACCTAATGAAGTGCGAGTTAATTGCATGATTTGTCCATTGGTGTTTTGATCAGGTCAGACCGCGGCGCCCGGTTCCAGGTCGCCGAGCTCAAGCTTCAGGGCTTTCAAAGATTGGTGAATATCGACAATGAAAGTCAGCAAAGAAGCGATGAGGAAGCCAAGGCAGCACATGAAGAGAATACTGATCAACATCGCCATTTCCAGTTTCATCAACGCGGTGATGAAGAGGGCGATGATCAGCAGGGCCGCGAACAAAACGCTCACTGCGGAGAACACGATCGACGCCTGGATCAGGCGCGCCCGGCGATACAGAATCTCCACCTGCTTTGCCAGCCGCAAACGGTCGTGGTCCGACGCTTCGCGCATCTCGCGGATAAGATGGCGGGAGCGGTCAACCGCCCGTCCAAATCGGTTGGTCAAAGAGAGCAGCAGCAGCCCAACGCCGGAGATCAGGATGACAGGGGCGACTGCGACCTGCAGCACTGGAATGAGTTCATGTAATTGCGTCGTTGGCACCCGATCAGGCTAATCGGCTGCGAAATGGAATCAATCTGAATCCCTCTCCCATCCGATGGGAGAGGGATTCAGTGAGGGTCCGCTCAAAAAGAACCGCGGCTAGCCTCTGAAATACAGATAACCACCGACGATGACCACCAGGACGAAAATCGATGCCGCGACTTCCTTCCAGGTCCAGCTTGCCTGCGATGCCGCGCGGTGTTCGGCCGTCACGGTGCCGAAAGTCAGGTTCTTCAATTTCTCATACTCCGGCTGCGGTGTCATGTAGCTGACGGTAACCATGACGACCGCGGAGATGATGGTGATCAGGATGCTGAAGTATTGGAAATTGATATTATTGATGATCCACAGGAAGGAACCTTCCGAGTAGCCGTTTTTGAATTGCTGCAGGCCCAAGGTTACTGGCGTATCCACAAGCATCCGGAACACGCCGACAATGAAGCCGATCACCATGGCCCAAAGGCAGCCTTGGGCGTTCAGGCGTTTCCAGAATACTCCGAAGAAGAACACCACGAAAATCGGCGGCGCCAGGTAGCCCTGGACGGACTGGAGGTAATTGTAAAGGCCGGTGGCCCCTTGCACGACCGGGATCCATGCCATCGCGATCAGCACCATGAAAATGGTGGCGGTGCGGCCCATCTTGACAAGTTCATGCTGGGTGGCTGCGGGCCGAAGTTTCTGGTAAATGTCCACGGTGAAGAGCGTGGAGCAGGCGTTGAACACGCCGGCCAGCGATCCCATCAGGGCCGAAAGCAAACCCGCCACAACGATGCCGCGCACGCCCGAGGGGAGGATGTTCTCCACCATTAACGGAAAGGCCACCTGCGATGCGTCGGCGCGCGCATTGGGTCCAAAGAATTCGGCTGCCAGGCCGGGATTGCGACCGCTCTTGGCCAGGGCAAAGCAGATGAGGCCCGGGATGATGAACAAATAAACCGGGAATAATTTAAGGACAGCGGCGAAGATGCTGCCGCGGCGGGCCACCGCTTCATTGGGAGCGCCCAGCGCACGCTGGACAATATACTGGTCGGTGCACCAGTACCACAATCCGATCACCGGGGCGCAAATCGCCATCCCGAGCCAGGGGAAATTTTGATTGAAATACCAGGCTTCCTTGAGCACCTTCCCGGCCCCATCCTTCACCAGCACCGGCGCCCAACTGGATTCCACACCCGGAGGGATGAGCGGCTTCCAGAGGTTGAACATTTCCGAGCCGCAGATCCTCCTGAGTTCTCCCCACCCGCCCAGCGCCTTCAGACCAAAAAACGTCAACAAGGCGGAGCCGACAATCAGGACGGTGACCTGGACAGCGTCGTTGTAGGCCACGGCGCGCATTCCGCCCAGCGCCGTGTAGAGCCCCGTCATCAGAATCACCAGGACCGAACCGATCCAGAAGCTGTTAATGGCGCCGATATGCAGTTCGGGCAACAGGGTGCTGAAAACCAATCCTCCGGCGTAAATGCCCACCGCAATTTTGGACACGATGAATGTGACCAGGGATACGATCGACAGCACGTAACGCGAGCCGGTGGAGAAGCGGCGCTCGAGGAATTCAGGCATCGTGAACACCAGCGAACGCGCGTAGAACGGAACGAACACCCAGGCGAGCACCAGGAGACACCATGCATGGAATTCGTAATGGGCCAGGGCCACGCCGTCCTTGGCCCCCGAACCGGCCAGGCCGACGATGTGCTCCGAGCCGATGTTCGAGGCGAAAATGGAAGCGCCGATGATCCACCACCCCAGGTTGCGACCGGCGAGGAAATAATCCGTTGCGTTATCCTTGCCGCGTTTGACCACCCACCAGGCGACACAGAAGAGGATGCCGAAATAAAATGCGATCGCCAGCCAGTCCAGGCTGGTGAGCGAGGATCGACCCGCGAGGGCGAAGAAAGGAGTCAGGTTGTTCATGTTGTGCTGAGAGGTGTTGACGGCCGCAACTGTCGTGAGCAGCGGCCGCCGGATGGGATTCTTAGCGGGTGGAGAACTTGTAAATGATCGTGTTCTGGTAAGTCTGGCCGGGTTTCAACTCGGTGCTCGGGAACTGAGGCTGGTTTGGCGAGTCGGGATAATGCTGCGGCTCAAAGCAAAGTGCATTGCGTCGCTGGTAAACCTGTCCGCCTTTGCCAGTAATGGTGCCGTCCAGGGAATTCCCGGTGTAAAACTGCACGCCGGGCTCTGTCGACCACACTTCCATCACCCGGCCTGTGCCCGGCTCGAACACTCTGGCCGCCAGAGTCAGTTCGTTGCCGGTCTTGTTGAGAACCCAATTGTGGTCGTAACCGCCCGCAAATTTGAGTTGCTGGTCATCATTGTTGATCCGGGCGCCCACGGCGGTGGGCTGGCGAAAATCAAAAGGCGTTCCCTCCACCGGCTTCAATTCACCAGTGGGAATCAATGTGCTGTCCACAGGCGTGAACCGGTCCGCATTGATCATCACAATATTGCCCAGGATGTCCCCCTTGCCCGCCAGGTTGAAATAGGAAT
Source organism: Verrucomicrobiia bacterium (assembly GCA_035648815.1). Taxonomy (GTDB): domain Bacteria; phylum Verrucomicrobiota; class Verrucomicrobiia; order Limisphaerales; family BOG-1460; genus DASRKU01. The sequence continues at coordinate 12,659 of DASRKU010000323.1, forward strand.
GGTGCGTCAGGTTGCACACGGTGTCCTTGTCCGTTTTGGCCGTGTAATCCAGGCGAAGCGCGTTGTCATCCGTCAGCGTGTACGTGGCGTTCACTGCCAGATTGCCAGGAAAACCTTCTTCCCCATCTTTGCTCAGGTAGCTCAACTCAAGCCGGGGACCGTGCGGCCCAACGTCAGCCCTCACCACCTTCCAAACCCGCTTGTCGAATCCCTTCGGCCCACCATGCAAACTGTTGGGCGGATTGTTTGTGGCGAGCGTGTACTGCTTCCCGTCCAAAGTGAATTGACCCTTGGCAATCCTGTTTCCATACCGGCCCACCAGGCACCCAAAAAACGGACTGTTCGTGAGATATCCGTCCAGGTAATCGTAACCCAGCACGACATCGCCGAGCGCGCCGGCCTTGTCGGGAACTTTGAGCGAAGTCACCGTGCCGCCATACGTGGCGATGGTGGCTTCAGCCCCCTTGGCATTCCGCAGCGTGTACAAATCGACCGGCTGCCCATCAGCGGTGCCAAAGGGCTGATGACTTACTTTGCCGGCGGAAGAACCCATCGACGCGCAGCCCGCCAGGCCTATGGCACAGGCGCTCGCGCCCACTAGAAACATCCATTCGATCATGTTTTTTTTCACGGTTAGCGTTTTTGAGGTTGGATCAGGTCTGAATTCGTCACAGCTCCGTAATACTGAGGTTGTCAGCGTTGGTCAAAAGAAATGTGTCGTGGCGCAGGTTTCCGATTGGGGCGGGGACGGCTCGTCCCCGAGACCTCTTGGATTTCCCTGGCTCAACGGGGACGAGGCCGTCCCCGCTCCTCACTGCCCGGCCTGCACCAAAAGGAAACTCGAACCGACCTGGTTGCGCAGCTCGGCAACCGCGACACTCGCAGGAATCAGGCAGAATTCTCCCGGCCCCAGCTCCACAC
>DASRKU010000324.1:0-10372 GCA_035648815.1 Verrucomicrobiia bacterium
TCGAAGCGGTTCGGCCCGCAAGCATAACAGGGCAATGCCTGCGGCAAACGGGACAAGGATCAGCGCCAACACCAATGTCATAATCAAGCTTTGGCCCAGCTTCCGGCATACCACGGCAAGCTGAAGGACCCCGCACCATTCACCGTCGCAAATGGCGGCGGTTCCAGCCTAACTTGACTTGTCAATTATTGACCATTTTTTGGTATATGCTAATTAACACGTTATATCAAAAGAAGTGATCCTTATGACTAAGGACTGAAAGTTGCCTGAAAATACGCTGCACTCCGTAATCGCAGCGCGTTCTTGCGCACGGGTGCGACCGTCCCGGTCGCAGCAACGTAGTGGGTTCAGGGTTGAGAGTTGAGAGTTGAGGGTTGAGGGACGGTGAGCGGACACGGTGGTAGCGACATCGCTGCTGCGATGTCCTGCCCGCGTTCAGCGGGCGGAACGGAATCATCCCCCGCACAATCCAAGCCCCCACGTTGCGCCGCTGCTTCGCGGCGCAGGACGGCGCAGCAGCACCATCCCCACCAAAAAGCTCACCTCGCTGCGCCCGAGACGGGCGCCCTCCACAAATGCAGCGAGTTCACGCGCCGCTAAAACCCTTTTTCGTGTGTTTCGTGTGTTTCGTGGTCTCCCTTTAATCCCCTGCTTCGTGGCTAAGAGCTTAGCGGATTCCTGTTCTTCACGACTTGATGCTGTTGCACCAGGAAGTCACACCAGGGATCCATGCCCTTGCCGGTCTTGGCGGAGAGATCGAACACCACGGCGTCAGGAGCCAGGCGGTGAATATTAGCCAGCGCGGCGGCCCGGTCAAAATCGCAGGGCTCGGCGAGGTCGATTTTGCTGATGATCACCACATTGGCGGACTGGAACATGGGCGGATATTTTAGCGGCTTGTCTTCTCCATCTGTGACGGACAGAAGCACCACACGGAGGTCCTCGCCCAGATCATAGGAAGCAGGACAAACGAGATTGCCGACGTTTTCGATGATCAAAAGGCCGATTCCCTCGAGGTTCAATTCCTGGATTGCCCGCCCCACCATTTCGGCTTCCAAATGACAGATGGTGCCCGTGGTGATCTGCACGACAGGAGCTGCGGTTTCACGAAGCCGCCGGGCATCGTTGTCGGTCGCAAGGTCTCCCACAATCACTCCCGCCTTCAGGCGAGTTCCCAGTTTTTGAATCGTTTGCCGAAGCAGGGTGGTCTTGCCGGCGCCAGGCGAGGAAAGGACGTTTAGCGTCAGGAGGCCGCGGCCGCGAAAGAAGCCGCGATTGCGTTCCGCGAGCCGGTCATTCTTCTCGAGAATCGCGCGGCCCACTTCCAGCGTCCGTCGGGATTCAGCGTCGCCATGCTCATGATCGTGATCATGTCCGTGCTCATGGGTATGGCCATGGCCATGCTCGTGAGGGTGAGAGTGGCTTGAAATTCCGACTGGAGTCGCTCCAGGAAGTCCGCATCCGCAATCTTTACACATCAGTCAACCTCCATTGAAGCCAGCTCCAGTTCCCGTCCGGCGCGCAGAGTGGCGCTGGAGTTATGGCAATCCGGGCATTCGGGGAACATGTCCGGGGCTTGAAATTCGCGCTGGCACGTTGCGCACCAAAAACGGGCCGGGACATTTTCGATCGTCAGTTTCGCCCCCTGCGCGGGAGTTCCATCCGTGAGCGCTTCAAAGGCAAATTGAAGGGCATCAGGGACCACGCCGCTCAAAGCGCCGACCCGAAGGCGGATTTCGTGAACGCGGCTTGCGCCCGCGTTTCGGGCCTGCTCCAGCACCTGGGTGAGCGCGCTCTGCATGATGGATAATTCGTGCAAAAAACTCTTAGAAAACAGGCCTGCTTCGGCGCAAGCCCGATTGTGGAACCTATAGCCGCACCGGACGCCTGACAAATGAATTCAGGGGCAATGTTTTCTTCCGGGACTGAAATTCTTGCCGGGGCGTCCCCTGCTCCCACCCCGTGTTAATTAGGTAGAACCCCAATCTATCCCCACGGCATCACTTTTGCTAACCAGTACCCGGCACGATTGAACCACGGCCCGATACAGAAGTGACAACGATATGAATACAACAACGCATACCCGTCCGACACCGAATTCAAACACCTCAAAGGACCGATTTTCAGCCAAAGATTTTAACCTTCGCAAGCTGCTGGGTTGCGCAGCGATGGTGGCGGTGTTTTCGATCCAGGCCCAGGCCTGCGGGTGCGACATTTTCACTCTTGCAGACGGCAATACTTCGGCTCAACTCGACCTTGGCAAGCAAGCCGGGATGAGCGGCTGGAGCGTCGATGGCGCAAACCAGATGGACCAGCAGGGATTTAGTAGCACTCACTGGGGTCAAGTCTCAACATTCAACAATTGTGGTTTTTTATTGGAGGTCTCTGTGCGCGGCAGAGCTGCCCGCCTTCAAACAAACGTGCATGCCAAACAACATAACGCTCACACGAGATACTGTTTTCTTTACCCATTTGTTCAATGGAGAGACTTGACCCCTTTTGCTTTTTGCTACGACGGCTGGCAATCAGCCTCAGTCCAACTTCCCGACACCGCATCTACAGTTTCTCGGCCTTGTCGTAGACCGCTCGCTCATTGTCACCGCGGAGGTCCTCGGGATGATACCGTGGGATGGGCATCTCCAATTGCTTGAGCTCAACAGGGGCCGTTTTCTTGTTTACCAGTCCCAAGGCAACGGCGACGCCATAGATGATGGCTTCCGGGCGCGGGGGACAACCGGGAATGTAGAAGTTCACGGGGACAACTTTTTCAACCGGGCCCAGGACGGAATAGCTGTCGTGCCAGATCCCGCCGCCGCAAGCGCAGGCGCCGATGGCGAAGACGAGCTTGGGCGAGGGCATGGCTTCATAAGCCCGCCGCAGAGCCTTGGCGGTGGAGCGCATCGCCGGCCCCTGACAAAGCATCACATCCGCATGCCGCGGCGAACCCACCAGCTTGATCCCGAACCGCTCCACGTCATAATACGGAGTGAGGACATTCAACACTTCGATGTCGCAGCCATTGCACCCGCCGCTGTTGGCGTGATACACCCACAGCGATCGGCCGAACATTTTCTGACAGAGGTTTTTCAACATATAATCTCCGCTAAAGATCTCCCGCTAAAAACTCTAAAAACGCGAAAAATGAAAGAGCTATTGCTTGTACTGCTGCGTTCGTCTTGCCACCCGCATGCTGACCACTGCTGGGGTGCTACAGGACCACTCGTTGCAGGCCGATTCCAGCCTTCCTCCTCCAAACCAGGTTTCACTTTTAGCGTCATTTCGCGTGTTTAGCGGACACTCACTTAGCGGGTCCTTCAGTCCAGGTCTATTTTGATATCATCCACCACCGGCTCGTTGCCGATATACGCTTTCGAGCCGAACACCCAGCGTTCGTTTTGCAGGTCATCAATCCGGTAGCCTTTCAACTTCAACTGTTCCAACACCGACGGCTCCTTGAAACAACGCCCGCATCGCTGGCAGGTGCTCATGAACAATTCCAGGCGCTGCCCCATGTCGGCGATGTTGTTCGTGGCTGTCTCGAATTCCGAGCTCATGGTGATGGCTTTCTCCGGGCAAACATCCGCGCACCGGCCGCAATAGGTGCAGCGCCGGCCCAGGTATTTGAGGATCCTGATCTCCTGGCAGACATCGAACACAAGAATTTCGCGGGCCGGACAGTTATTGGCGCAGCCGGCGCACCCGATGCATTTGGAGGCGTCGAAGATCGGCCGCCCCCGGAATCCCGCGGGCACGGGACGAGCCTGGGCGGGGTACGGCAGCGTCACGCGCCCAGCTCTCAGACAGACCAGCGTTTCCTTGATTTTACTTGTTAATGACATAGTCGGGTCAATGGCCGTAACTGGCCAGCGCCAGGGCAACCAGGCCCGCGGCAAACAGCCCGCCAAAATAGCGAAGCGCCTGGTCGATCCTGTACCGCGCGTGGGTCGCCGCCACCACCGTCACCAGCAACACCAGCAAGAGTGTCTTGCCCCAGAAAATCATCCAGCTCCACGGGAAACCCCACCCCGATCCCCACGGCAGGAACAACGTGGTAAACAGCGCGCTGTGGATCACCAGCCTGGACATCTGGGCATATTTAAACAGCGCCAGTTTCGGTCCCGAATATTCCAACAGGGGCCCTTCCATGATTTCTGTTTCCGCTCCGGCGATGTCGAAGGGAACCCGCTGCACGTATCCCTGAAATGACAGCAACATGACCGCAAGAATGATGAAACCGGACCAGGGAAACAACCGGGCGGCATATACCGACCCATTCAAAACGCTGTCGAGGCGGAAGGATTGCGCGTGAATGGCCCCGATCAACAACGCAATGGCGAACAGCGGCTCCAGGGTGATCATCGTCATCATCTCGCGGCTGATGCCGATCAGCGAGTAAGTGGAACCGGCGGCCAATCCCGCCAGGAGCGTGCAGATGCCGCACAGGGTGAGCAGGTAAATCATTAAAATCACATCGCCCACCCCGTTGAACGGAGCCGAGAAGCCCATCGGGATGAGACATGCGACAATTAAAACCACCGAGAGCGAAAGATAAGCCACAACCCGTTGCATCCCGGGAGAATCGCCGGATTCAATATCCTCTTTACCCAGCAATTTCAGCAGGTCGAAGTACGGCTGCAACAAGGGAGGACCCTGCCGGGACTGGATCACGGCGGTCACTTTGCGCAGCACCCCCTCGCACAACGGAGCGGCAAGGAGAACCGCTATCGCGTTGGCGCCGGCGCCTAAAATGGTCCACAAAATGTTCATGACGGAATTTGCGTTGCCGGGATGATGGCGTTGCGCTTGCTGGCCGCCAGGTCCATCAATTCTTTCTGCGACCACACCTTCACTTCGCCCGATCTGACGTCGATGGTTTCCATGCGGTCAGTGCAGGAGAAACACGGATCGATGCTCCCCAGCGATATGGTCATGTCGGACAGTTGCTGGTCTTTGATCATCATGGGCACGCCCTGGAGGTTCTGGTATGTGGGCGCGCGCACCCGCCAGCGGCGCGGACGATTGTTCTCGCCCGTTATCACAAAATGATGCGATTCGCCTCGAGGCGCTTCGACCGATGACATTCCCATCCTTCCCGCCTCGAGTTCGCCCTGGAGATCCAACTGCACCGGCCCAGGTTCCATGCTCGCCAGGCATTGTCGAATAATCCGGATTGATTCAAATACTTCGGTCGCTCGGACGACGACCCGCGACCAGACGTCGGCGCCGTCCGCCGTGATCACGTCGAACTGCACGCGTTTGTAGGCGGCGTAGGGATGATCGCGCCGGCAATCCATATCGACACCCGCCGCGCGCGCCACGGGACCGATCAAACCCATTTCCTTGACGAGCGCTTTGTCGGCGATTCCAACTCCGCGGGTGCGCTTCTGAATATTGCGATCCTTCAGCACGGCCGACACGACGCTGCGCCACTCCTTTTCCAGCGTATCCAGGACACGGTTGAGTTCGCTGGAAAGCTCCGGCGTCAGGTCGCGCCGGACTCCGCCGATGACGCACAGGCCGTATGTCTTGCGGTTGCCGCTGATCTTCTCAGCGATCCACATGATCGGCTCGCGAATGCGGAAGGATTGCATGAACAGGGTATCAAAGCCGACGATGTGACAGGCAAGGCCGACCCAAAGCAAATGGCTGTGCAACCGTTCCAGTTCCAGCATGATGGTGCGCAGGTATTCGGCCCGGGGCGGCGCCACAAGCCCGGCGGCATTTTCAACCGCCTGCGCATAGGCCACGTTATGGACGCATCCGCATATCCCGCAGATCCGCTCGGCCATGACGGGAATGTCGTTATACGAGAGCACGGACTCGGCGAGCTTCTCGATTCCCCGGTGCACCATGAAGCCGCGATACTCGCAGCCGCGCACTCGTTCCCCTTCGATATACAACCGGAAATGGGCGGGCTCATCCAACGTGGGGTGGAACGGGCCGAAGGGCACGACCACGCACCCCTCGGGCGGGTCATCGAACTGAAACTCGCGATCCTCATCCAACCCTTCCGGCACGCTATTCCAGGGGATATCCTTGCGCAGCGGGTGGACCGCTTCGGGCCAACTGTCGGGCAGGACCAGCCGCTTGGGGTAAGGATGTCCCACCGATTCGATGCCCACCAGATCGCGCATTTCGCGCTCGGCCCAGTTGGCCGCGGGGACTTCTTCCGAAATGCTATCCACCCTGGGATTGTCTGCCGGCAAATGAGTCAGCACGCTGCACAGCAGGTGTTCGCGGTCGAAGGCGAAATGGTGCGCGACCATGAACTGTTTGGAATACGGACGATCGTCGGCCCCGATGCTGACGACGTATCGCGCGTCGAGATCGCGGAAGAGGTATTTGCAGACGGCCTTGATGGCTGCGGCATCCACGAAGACAAAGAGCGATCCGTTTCCGGGCAAATTCGCGCGCTGAATCGCCGGGCCGAACTTCTCGTTCAAGAGCTTTAATTTTTGGGTGGCGGCCATTTCAGGGATCAGTTCAAAAGCCCGGGTTCAATGGTGCGATTTTTTTCGTTTCAACCTCCGGCGGTGCTGGAGAGCTGCCCATCCACCGGAAGTACCGTTTGAATTCCCCGTAGAAATGATGTGCCACGTAGCGGTGTGCGGGCAGTTCGCGCCCATAGCCGCACAGCCATGGAACCGCGGTCCGGCGCGATGCTCTTCCGAGTTTGGAAACGAAGCGCACGAATAGGAACGCCAGCCCGAGCGCGCAAGCCAGCGCCAGAGGCGCATAGACCGCTTTGGACGCGAGGGGAGCCACTGCAAATGCGGCAACCCCGGCCGGCAAATCCGGATTGTCCAGCACCGCACCCAAGCCGGAGTGGCTTGCTGCCATCGCGTGCTCCATGAGCCGAAAACCGATCGCCGGCGCCAACCCCAGCAGAATGCAAGCGCCCGCAAGAAACACCTGGGGCACTCCCATCAGCCATCCCACCTCCAGCCGGCCGCGCTCGGCGACGCGCGACTCCACCAGCGGACTCGGTCGCGACAGGAAACTCACGCCGAAAAATTTGATGAAGGAAGCCAGTGTCAGCGCGCTGGTAAGGATGGCGATGATGGCGCAGATCGCGAGCCACCCAATCAGGCTGCTGCCCTGCACAGTCGCGACGTAAATGCTCCATTTGCTGACAAAGCCATTGAACAGGGGAACACCGGAAATTGAAAAGCAGGCCACCAAGGCCGTCAGCGCCGTCAACGGCATGGGTTTGAGCAGCCCGCCCAGTTTATTCAAATCCTGCGTGCCGGTGGCATGCAGGATCGAGCCGGCGTTGAGGAACAAAAGTCCTTTGAAAAGTCCGTGGTTCAGCGTGTGGAACAAGGCGCCAAAGAAGGCGATTGTCGCCAGGCTGGCGGCCAGAGGCTCAGGCCTCGCCACCAGCATCATGCATGCGCCGGTGCCGAGGAGAATATAACCAACCTGGCCAATGCTGTGAAAGGCGAGCAGACGTTTTGACTGCTCCTGTTTGAGCGCCTGCATCGTGCCCGTAAAGAGCGTGATCGTCCCAAGCAGCGCCACCAGCATTCCCCAATTTGCGATGGGATAATGACTCAGCCCCTCAGCAGGCACCAGCCACAGAAAATAGCGCATCAGCCCATAGACTCCGGTCTTGATCATCACGCCCGACAGCATCGCGCTGACCGGCGACGGGGCCGCGGGATGCGCGTCTGGAAGCCAGACTTGCCCAAAAGGCCACATGCCCATCTTGATTCCGAATCCCACCAAGAAGAGCAGGAAAGCTATTGTCGTCACCATTGGTTTGGCGCTCAACGAGGCCGCCACGACGGCGCTGACGGTCTCGAAGTCATACTTCATGCCTTCCCGCCCGGCCCCTGCGGCGCCGCTGTCGGCGAGCAACTCCGCGCCGATCATCGTGGCGGCGCACGCGATTTGCATCATGAGGAGGTATTTGTTCGCCGCGCGAATGTTTCCGGCCTTGCGATGCTCGAACCGGATCAGGGCATATCCGGGCAGGGTCATCATTTGCCAGAAGATGCAGAAGAACCACATCATGTCCGTCGTGCTCAGCAAGCCATACATCGCCGCCAGGAACAGCAGGAAATACGGATAGTACCGGGCGACGCCGTATTCCCGGTAATGTTTCATGTACGGGATGGAATAGAGGGCGGCGGGGACGGCGATGAGCGCGGCGAGGATGAGAAACACCGCCGTCAGTCCATCCACATGGATGCGCAGGGCAAAACCAATTTCCGGAATCGCCCAGAACGTGGCGGATTGGGCGGATGGCCCGCTGATCAGCACCTGGCCGGCGGCCATGAAAATCATGACTGCAGTTGCCGCGGCGCACGCAAATGCCAGCCAGCCGGCGGCGGTCTTGTTGCGCGCGATCAAGAGCGTGAGGATCGAGCCCGCCACACAGGTCAGGATCGATGCCACCACAGCTTGTTCCGGAGTCATCATGCTATTCCTCGGGCGCACGGTTCTATCCAACCCGCGGGGGCGCTCCCAATTCCTGCCGGAGCCAGAATTCCAGTGAGCAATTTCACTGTTTCCTGCACAGCCGTTGACAGCCTGGCGCCCGGCCTCACTGACTCAGGCTCAACCCCAAGCAGCCATGCCTTGGTTCTGCCATTTGCCTCGATGCACCTGGCCAGTAAGCCGAGCGAAAATTTATGAGTCGAAACCTGCGGAAATCTCGCCGCCATCTGTTTCGCATCCAGAAAGACAACCGCTCCCGGCGCCGCCCCGCATTCGACCGTATCCAGGAAAATCACATGATCAAACCCCGCGTCGACCAGGCGGCCGACAAACCTTTCCGGCGACATGCCCGCGACCAGGACAAGGCGTTCCAGCCCGTAATGAAAACTCCAGGCCCCGCTGTGGTCCAACTCGGCCGCTGCGTCCGGGGCCGTGTCGGACAAACTCAACAGCGCTTCGGCCAGCCGGACGCCAAAGCCGTCATCGCCGGCGCTGACGTTGCCCACGCCGACGAGGCACACGCGGCCCTTCAGGCAGCGTTGAATTTCCTGGATCAAGTCCAACATCAGATGTCCTCCCCCAGTTTCCGGATCTGCTCATACGTGAATACCGGCCCATCCACGCAGATATAGGCGACGCCAATGCAGCAATGGCCGCATTTGCCGACGCCGCATTTCATGTAACGCTCCAGGGTGGAGACAATATTTTTTTCCTGGAAACCCATGGCCAAAAGATCCTTGATGACGAATCGGAACATGATCGGCGGCCCGCACACAAAGGCGACCGTGTCTTCAACCGGCACCGTGACGCCGGGCTTCTTGAACAGACTCCCAACAACACCCACGTTGCCCGTCCAGCCGCTGTCCACCCGGTCCACCGTCAAATAACACTCGATGCTCCCGGAGCGTTCCCAGTCGCGGAAGCTCTCGATATACATCAATTCCCGGGCGGTTTTTGCGCCGTGGAAAATCTGGATGCGCTGGTAATCTTTGCGATGTTGAAGAGCGTAGACGATGCAGGAACGCAGCGGAATCAACCCGATCCCGCCCGCGACAAAAACCAGGTTCTTGCCCCGGTATTCATCCATCGGGAATCCATTTCCGTAAGGCCCGCGCACGGCAAAGGTATCGCGCTCTTTCAATTGATGAAGTCCGGCGGTGCAGGCGCCGACCTGGCGGATGGTAAAAAACGTTTCGCTTTCGGAAGGGCTGGGCGGGAGCGAAGCCGGGAATTCCCCAATTCCCACCACCGACACCTGCGCGAATTGGCCTGGCCTGAAACGCTGGAACGCGATCTGGTCGGAAGGATTCTTGAAATGCCAGTAGAAGGTCTTTACATCCGGAATGTCCTGGACCACCCGGTCCAGCACCGCGACCTTCGGCAAATACACGTTGTCGGTTTCGCCGGCGCTCATGAGGCTTCCTTGGGCTGGAGGGCGCACTTGTCCTCGGGCGGCGCGGCGCGGCGGAGCATCTCGACCACGCTGGGCATGCCAATATCCCCATGGCACACCTCCGCGCAACGGCCGCAGCCGACGCACGCCATCGACAATTCGCGCTGGATAAAATAGTAGGCCAGTTTTCGGAAGAACCGGCGGTTGCGACGGTCATGCACCGCCCGGCGCGGATTAAATCCTCCGGCCATTCGCGTAAATCCCGCAAGCCCGCACGAGTCCCAGATCCGCACCCGTTCGGTTTCGTTGGGCCCCACCTGGCGGTCGCTGACGGTAAAGCAGGTGCATGCCGGGCACACGTAAGTGCAACCGCCGCATTCCAGGCATCTGTTCCCGATTTCCTCCCAGGTTTGGTCGAGAATTTTTCCCTGGGAAACATAGCGAACCGTGGCTGGAAACCAGCTCGTCGTCGTCTTGAAATGACGCCGGACGTCCTCCAAAATCGCGCGCCGCCGCTCGACATGGGCGGCCGTTCCT
>DASRKU010000325.1:0-4577 GCA_035648815.1 Verrucomicrobiia bacterium
CCTTACGTGAATGTCCGTTTTGCTTTTGACAAATGGGTAGATTTGGAAAACTAGCAGCCAGCTCACCTGTCTTAGCCGCACTCGTCTGTTGTTTAGCCGGGCTGTCGAGCAGTTGTACCAATAACACTGTTGTTTTGATTCGCATTTCGGACGATGAGAATGCGCCAGTCCAAAATGCAACAGTAGCTTTAGTCGGACAACATTGGCAAAAAGTTGGTAGAACGGACTCGAATGGGGTCTTAACAGTGCGGCTTCACGTCATTAACAAGCCTTTGGATGTCTCTGTCGATAAAGAGGGATATTACCCAATTCTGTGGCATCGGTACGATGCGAAGCCAAGCAGCACCTCGGCGGATGCCATTCTGGAACTTCAGCTCCACAAAAGAGGCAAACCCTGTCAAATGATTGTTAAGAAAGTGAATGTGGACATGCACGAACGTGAACGAGCTATTGGTTACGATCTTGAACAAGGTGATTGGGTGAAACCAACTGGCAGCGGAAAGATCTCTGATTTTTTGATTAAAATCGATTTCGACGCTTCTCAATCGACGAATCAGCGCAGGTATTTGCGTTTAAGCTGCCCCAATTCCTCTGATGGATTATTAATGCGACGATTTTTTTGGCGAAACGACTATGGTCTTCGACTTCCTGCCTTGGCCCCGGAGACCGGGTACTCAAACGTTTGGGAGTGGCATGAGTTTCTAGATGGTTTGGTGAGTAAAAGCGGCTGTAACGTGCTCAGAAACGGCGACCAAGATGCTAATTTTTATTTTCGGATTAGGTCAAAGACTAACGAATATGGTCGAGTCGTTTCATGTATGTACGGGAAAATCTATTATGGAATTCAATTTGGCAGCGCCACGTATTTAGACAAGATGCCTTTACGTTTTTTGTATTATCTCAATCCTGACGGCACACGGAATACGGAATGGGATACTCGCAGCAATTTGTGTCCTAACCCGGGAGATGTTGGAGCGCAGCCTTGATGGCAAAAAGGAGGTAAAGGCGACGCGCCAGCGCATGGAGTGCGCGCGCTTTAGCGCCGCTGTCGCAGTGTAATGCCAGCCTGGAGGCAACGAATTGGGAGTGACCCGAATTCAGCTCTCGATGACGAATTTCCTATTGAATGGCAGCGATTGCGCAGCGACATGCAGGTGCGTTTCGCGAATCTTAAAAAAGAGCGGCGCTAAAGCGCACGCACTCCATGCGCTGGCGCGTTCGGCTTTGCGCGTGGACCTCCTAAACGCTAAATGTGGTTCCGACGGCGCATTCCGAGCTCGGCTCGGCCCCGCTTCGGGCCCCATCTCTCTTCAGCAATCGGACTATCAGCAACATCCAAATCAGAATCGTCAGGATTCCTTCGGCGCCGATCAGGTATAACTGGCGCTGATGTTCGATGTGGAACCTGGCTTTGGCGGTTGTTCCAGCCTTCTTCATCTGGTCGGATTCGAAGCGGACATAATCCTCCCAGGCGCCGTGGTAATCGAGCAGTCGCGGGAGAGTGACATTCACCATCTGCAGCCGGGCCTTTTCATATTCGCCCTGCTTCAGGAGCAACGCCAATGCTTCCTTGTAACTGTCGACGTACGGCTTGCGAGTCGTCCAGAGTTTTGAAAATAGCCGATTTTCCTCCTCAGAATCGCAACGTGACTGGATTTCATCGAGCAGTTCGGAAATGGCGTCGCTATTTTTGGCGCGTTCGGCGAGCAGGGGGCCAATCGCCTGGTGTTTATCCAGCAGGAACATTTGCATGGTGATCCGATTGTTCCTGCTGCTGTAACGCAGGGCTTCGTTGGCGATTTGCACCTTGCCCCAGTGCATGCCCAGAATCGCGTCCAGTTGCCGTTCCATTCCCGACATGTGTTGGAGCGTGAGCCAGCCCGCGCCGACAAAAATGCCGGTCAGCAAAAGGAACCCGAGAGTTAATTCCAACCCAAGCCTTCCGAGCTTCATAGGTGCAACGGCGGGTTTAACAACACGCCGAATGCATTATCGGCGGTATTTCAGCTCGGATTGAGGGAAAAGACCAACTGATTACGCCGGCGTGAGTCGTGGCCTCGCCGAGCGTTCCTTCGGCTTTACCAACGGCGATGGTGGAAACCAGGACCAAAACGGGGACCGACAAAGAATTGGAATTCAGGGCCGTAACCGTAATACGGATATGGGTAGTAATAAGGGCCGGGGCCATAATAGGCCGGAGGCGGATACCCGTAGGTTGGTGACTGCTGAGGCGGTTGGTTCATGTCGAAGTAAATTCGCGATGGAATGCGGTCTTCGGGCGTCAACAGGTGGCCTGTCCGAAAAACGCGGGTCTGCGGATACTGGTTGGTGGTGACGGGCAGAGCCCGAATTACGTAATAGTATGACCCAAAATCGTGGAACGTCCCGTCGGGATCGCCGTAGATTTTGAGGCGCAGAGCCGTCTGGCCAAGGTCCTCGCCGTTGGCTTCAATCCGCGCGCCCGGCGGGGAAGCATCAACATCAACATAGTAGGCCATCGTATGGTCGGGCCCCGGTTCAGCACCCGGCGGGAGTGGCGTGGCGCACCCGGCGAGCAGGACGCCGGCGCCGAGACTTGCCACGTAAAACTTTATTGTCTTCATCCTCCGCTACTTTCGCCCAGAACCGGTCGATTCACAACTGGGCATTTCTCCGCTCATGGTCAATTCCCCCATCAGGATGGGCTGCCCGTCAACGGCCGCGGCGACCTGAACCTGGACAAGGTTATTCAGCCGGTTCAGGATTTTTGCCTCCAAGCGGATGGACTGGCCCGGGCGCGCCGTGCCCAGGATCTTGACTCCCCGGATTGCGGTGAGCTTCAGGCCGGTCATGGGGGGAATTTGGGGGTCGGATTGCACCACCGTTCCGGCCAATTGCGCGGCAGATTCCACGAGTAACACACCGGGAAAAAGGGGCTGACCCGGAAAATGGCCCTTCAAAAAGGGTTCGTCGCCGCGCACCGCGTATTCCCCAACCCCGCTCTTGCCGGGGTCCAGGCTGATGAGCCGATCCAGGAAGCGAAACTCGGGCCCGTGCGGGAGTGATTCCAAGGCCTTGGACCAGGACGGGGCGGGGGTCATCGCTGCCCGCCTTTCAGAGGTTCAACGATCTTGTAATCGCCGGCGAGGTTCGGTTCGAAAAGAGATGGTTCGATGTGTGGATTCAATACCGGGTTGGTGAAGTCATTGCGGAGGGTGGATCCATCGGCGAAGCGCAATTCAGTAAACGCCAGCGAATGGTTTGTAATGGAAAAGCCTATCTGAATTTGGGGCATCATTTGCCGCGCGGCAGAGGACTTGGGTTCGAGCGCCACCGCTGCGCTGCCGTTGGAGGAGGACAGGTGAAGCACGTTGTAACGGGAAGTCACTTCAGCCTGGCTGCGGGGAAATCCTGCGTCGAGCAGCGCGAGCATTTCGCGCCAGCGTCCCGTCTGATTGCCCGAGAGGGGGTAGCGCTCTGCCCGCTTTAGTCGGGGATAAATCACGAACAGTTCGTTCGAGCCTCGCAGCGCGATGGTTTGCGGTGGATGGCCCAGCTCCCACCGGAACCGGCTGGGGGCGGCAAACCAGACGTGGCCTGAGGATGTCAAGGGCTGCACCAAAGTCTTGAGGGTGCGCGTCTGGAAAAAATCAGCCGACCAGCTTTGGACATCGGCCTGCGCGTCGAGCCACGAGGTCAGCAATGAGTTCGTTGGCTCGGGCGCGGCGAAGAGGCGTAAAGCGGCGCCCCAAACCAGGAGCCACACGGAAAGGGTGCGGCAATGCAACGCTATTCCTCCGGCCAGATTGAGACGAAGTGGAACCATTGGTCCAGATGTTTGCATACAATGGGTTCGAATGCATTCAGGATTTTTTGCGTCAATTGCCGGCGCGCGTTTCGATCGCGCAGTGTGCTTCGGTCATATGGGATTTCCGGGAGAATGTGGGCTTCGTAAAGCGCGCCGGACCGCGGCAGATAAACCGGCAGGAGCACGCAACCCGAAGCCCGGGCCAGCTCGGACGCGGCGATGGAGGCATCAAAGGGGCGTCCGAAAAGCTCGGCTCTAACGGCGGTTGGCGGCGGAGGCCGATCGACCAGCAGCGCAACAGTGGCGCCCGATTCCAGCCGTCGAATGACTTCCAGAAAAGCAAAAGGATCGCTGCCGATCACCAGGGTTTCAATGTTCCACCGCGCCCTGGATGCCTGCCGGAGCCGGCTGAAATTGCGGCCCGGTTCGGCCAGCGTGAGGACCTGGAGGCGGACTCCTTTTTGCGTGAGCCAGGGTCCGCCAAATTCCCAGTTCCCAAGATGGACCGTCAACAAGAGCACGCCGCGTTTTTGTGCCTGGGCGTGCGTGAAGTGTTCCCACCCGCTTGAAGCGCCGAACAAGCCCTGGATGGATAACCCGCTTTCATAGCGCCAAAGATCGGCCAGCTTCAAGCCGAACTGGCGGAACAAGGTTTTGGAAGTTTCAGTCGCCGCTTTCCGGTCCCCATGCAGCGGAGGCATCAGGTTTTGAATCACGATTTCCCGCCGCTTCCGGTTCAGCAGCCAATAAGCTCGAGCTCCCCAACAACATGCCGCCGCGAGAACTGGCC
>DASRKU010000326.1:0-5043 GCA_035648815.1 Verrucomicrobiia bacterium
ACAATGGCCGGCCTCTCCTTCGGCCCCGACGAAGCCAAATTACCCAAAACAGAACAGGCCTTTCTCCGCGTCCTTCGCCAGAAATCCATCTTCGCCCGCGACGAACAAATGCGCGAATATCCCAATGGCGACCTGGCCGCTCACGTTTTGGGCTATGCCCAATCCGAAGAACGCGAAATCAACGGAACGCCCGCTACCCTGATCTCGGGACGGGACGGATTGGAGCTGACGCTAAATGACAAACTCAGCGGAGTCTGCGGATGGCGCCTGACTGAAACCGACCACCGCGGCCGCGAAATGGTCGCCTTGCGGGAACAGGACGTCGAGCCCCGCGACGGCCTCAACGTCGTGCTGACCCTCGATTCGGTCATCCAGCATATCCTCGAATCCGAGCTGGCCGACGCCATGGAACAACACACTCCCATCAGCATCTCCGGAATTGTCGTCCGTCCCCGCACCGGTGAAATTCTCGCGATGGCAACGCTGCCGAATTTTGACCCCAACGATCCGGGCCGCGCCACTCCCGACGAAAGGCGCAACCGTGTGATCACAGACGTGGTGGAACCAGGATCCACGTTCAAGATCGTCGTTGTTTCGGGGGCTTTGAATGACCAAACCGTGCGCCTGTCCGACATGTTCGATTGCGAACATGGCCATTTCGCATACGCCGGCCGCGTCCTTCATGACCACGAGGCATACGGGTCGCTCTCGGTCGAGACGATCATCACCAAGTCTTCCAACATCGGCGCCGCCAAAATCGGGATCAAAATGGGCGAACGCCGGCTGGCCGATTATATCGCCGGGTTTGGCTTCGGCGAACGCACCGGCCTGCCCCTGCCCGGCGAGGTCAAAGGAATCGTTCACTCCGTCAAAAACTGGAGCAAGGTGACCGTCGCCCAGATCCCCATGGGCCACGGAATCGCCGTCACCCGGCTGCAGATGACGATGGCGATGTGTGCCATCGCCAACAAAGGCCAGCTCATGCACCCCACGCTCATCGATCATCTCGAGGACCAGCAGGGCAACATCGTCGCCAGGTACTCTCCGCAACCGGTGCGCCAAACGATCACCGAATCGACGGCGAAGCTGATGGTCGAGGCGCTCAAGACAGTCGTTTCTCCCGAAGGCACCGCTCCCAAGGCGGCTCTGGATCATTACACCGTTGCTGGAAAAACCGGGACAGCCCAGAAAGTTGAGGGTGGAACTTACGCTCATGGGAAGTACTTTTCGACGTTCATCGGATTTTTTCCCGCGGACGATCCCCAGTTATGCGTTGCGATTTTCATGGATGAGCCCAAGGAGGGATATTATGGCGGGGCTGTCGCGGGTCCTGTGTTCAAGCAGATCGCCGCGCGTGCCGCAGGGTATCTGAACATTCGGCCCGATATCGGCGGGCCCGGGTTCCAGGAAACCATGGCGCAGAATAACGACAAGGCGCCGAAGATCATTTCGGGAGCACAATGAGCTCACGTTGAAAGCAGCCTATGAACACACTGCCTCTTATTTCGCATCGACTGTTCGCGGCAGCGACCAGGAGGTCCGCGAACGCCTTGTTCAGGAACGGGCGTCCCAAGCCGGTCGCAGCCCAAACGGCCGAGCAGGGTCCGAGGCGGCGTGTCTCTTCATTTTCGAACGGCTTTCAGGCGCCGCAATCCGCGCCTGCGGCAGGACAGGGGGAAGTTTGAACCAACAGGATCGCATCGTGGCGGACGGCGGCCGCCCGGAAATTGGATGCCAGTGGAAGCTCTGAACCTTGATTTCATTCTGAAGGCCTGCGCCGGCGAGCTGGCGTCGGGCTCAGTGTCGCAGCCCATTGCCTCCGTGTGCACGGACTCGCGGCAGGCGCATGCGAGGGATTTGTTCTTTGCGATAGCAGGGGATCGTTTCGACGGCCACCAGTTTTTGACCGAGGCCTGCGCCAAAGGCGTGGCCGCCCTGGTCGTGCAGCGCCGTCAGGCGCCCGCGGTCAACCCAGGCTGCGCGGTCATCGTCGTCGATGACACGCGAAAAGCGCTGGGACGCCTCGCGGCGCAGTACCGAAAACAATTCGACCTGCCCATTGTCGCCATCGCAGGCTCCAATGGAAAAACCACAACCAAAGAACTTATCGCCGCAGTGCTGCGCCAAAGCCGGCCCGTATTATGGAGCGAAGCCAGTTATAATAATGACATCGGTGTGCCGCTGACCCTCCTTCGGCTGGAAAAGAAACACCGGGCCGCCGTCCTGGAAACGGGCACCAACCATCCAGGCGAACTGGCCCCGCTTGTCACCATGACCGCCCCTCAATACGGCGTTATCACCAGCATCGCCCGCGAGCATTTGGAATTCTTTCACGATCTGGCGGGTGTGGCGCAGGAAGAAGGCTCGCTTGGCCAATTGCTGCCCCCGGATGGCAAACTCTTTCTCGACGGCGACAGCCCTTGGGCGTCTGCCCTTGCTCAACGGACTCGCGCCCAAATCGTCCGCGTCGGCGTCGGAACGGAAAACGATTGGAGGGCGCACGGAACCCGGCTTGAAAAACAGGGCTCGGTGTTTCGGGTGGAAGGATCCCGGCGGGAGTATTCGGGGGAGTATCGCATCAGCTTGCTGGGCAAGCACCAGGTTTTGAATGCGCTGTTTGCCATCGCCCTGGGTGTCGAGCTCGGCGTCAGCCGCGCGGAGCTGGAACAAGGCCTGGCCGAGTGCAAGCCGCTCAAAATGCGGCTCCAACTCTGGGAACATAACGGCGTGCGCATCCTGGACGACGCATACAATGCCAATGCCGATTCCATGCTCGCAGCTTTGGAAACACTCCAGGCTCTCCCGTGCAAAGGCCGCCGGCTGGCGGTGCTCGGCGACATGGAGGAACTGGGTCCGGATACCGAGACCGCCCACGAGGAAGTGGGCCGAAGGGCCGCGGAATTGGGCGTCGGACAACTCTTCGCCGTCGGCAAAATGGCGTCCGTCCTGGCGCGCGGAGCCCGTTCCGCCGGGCTCAATCGGATCATGGAATTTAAAGATGTGGAATCGGCCGCCGCGGCGGTGAAGGGTTTTTTGAAAACGGGCGACTTGCTGTTGCTCAAAGCTTCGCGCGCGAGCAGGCTGGAGCGGATTTCCGAACTTCTGAAAAACATGTAATTTCATGTTTTACTATTTAAGCCAACTGCTATTGAGCTGGTCGGTGGGAACGGCCTGGGCGGAACGCCTGTCGCCCCTTCGCCTCTTCCGTTACATCACCTTCCGAAGCGCGGGGGCGGCGGTAACGGCGCTGATCTTAAGCTGGTGGCTTGGGCCCAAGGTCATTCGGCGGCTGAAGCAGTTGAAATTCGGGCAGGAATATTCCGACAAAGCCGAAGAAGCGGGAGGATTGGGGGCGCGGGTGTTAAGCAAGCGGGGAACACCCACGATGGGAGGCATTCTGAACGTGGTGGTGTTGAGCATAACGACCCTGTTGTGGGCTCGCCTCAACGCGCAGGTCGAACTGACCCTCTTGTCGCTTTGGGTGCTCGCTGGACTCGGGTTCTACGACGATTATGCAAAAATAACCGAGCAAACCGGCGGTGGCACCAAGCCACAGGTCAAACTCTGGGTGCAACTGGCGCTCGGACTCTTCGTTGCCATTTACCTCTGGAAACTGCCGGCCCACAGCAGGCTCAAAATCGCCGATAACACCAATTTCATCGTCAGCAATCTCATCACTTTTGTGATGGTGCCCTTCTACAAATACCCCGTCCTGATCGGCGCCGTCCTGGGTCTGGGCCTGACCACCTTCGCCATTGTCGGCAGTTCCAACGCGGTGAACCTCACCGACGGCCTCGATGGCCTGGCGATCGGCTGCACCTTGATTGTTTCCGTTGTCTTCCTGGTCCTCACGTACCTGGTCGGCAATCTCAAATCAGCGGCCTACCTGCAGATCCCCTACGTGGACGGGGCTGGGGAATTGACGGTGTTCTGCGCCGCGATGATCGGCGCTGGCCTGGGATTTCTCTGGTTTAATTGTCACCCCGCGCAGGTGTTCATGGGCGATACCGGCTCTCTCTCGCTTGGGGGCGCCCTCGGAATCGTGGCTGTGCTCATCCATCAGCCGCTCCTGCTGTTCATCGCCGGTGGAGTGTTCGTCATGGAAGCCGCCTCGGTGATCCTTCAGCGGTTCTGGTTTCAGTACACCAGGAGACAATCCGGAACGGGCCGAAGATTGTTCCTCATGGCGCCAATCCATCATCACTTCGAAAAAAAGGGCTGGTACGAATCCCAGGTCGTCATGCGTTTTTACATTTTATGCGTGCTGTTCGCCGTGGTTGCGCTGAGTACGCTCAAGATCCGATGAGACGCCACAGGACCACAACTTGCGCTCGCGCTCGGGGGTTCAAAACGCCCGTCCCGCGGCGCAAAAAAAATCCTCCGGGTGAAACTCTTTTTACTCCTTGCACACTTTACGATTCGCTGTTAGAAGCAATAACCGAAGCGGCAGAAGACGCGACAGCTGGCGATGTAATTTCGTATTTACACGCTTATCTGAGCTTTGATCGGTTTCAAAACCACCAGCAACGCGCGGAAAAACCTTGCCGTCGAGCGAAATCAATTAGTGGGGGTGGGCCTCGAGCCAACCCCAATATGAATGGTAGAATGAGCGGCACGTTGAACGACAACAGACATAGTCCAGGAACGCAGGCTTTTTCGCCTCGCGGTTTTTTGAGGGAAAACCGCGGAGCGAATCACTCCATAACTTACCTCTCAGAAAGGACGCAATTGCGCCAAATCCTATGAATAATCCCAGTCCACTTGTCCCCCAGGGTTCCATGCTGGAACAGAAAGACAAAAGCCGCGCCCGAATCCGGGTTTATGTCTTTTGTGTTCTGTCCATCGGCATTCTCGGAGTGATGGCATTGCTGATGCAAGGCTGCCGCAAATCCGCCGAACCCGAAACCGCTCCGGTCGATACCAACACGGCTCCTGCGAACGTGGAGGCCACCAATATGCCTCCGGTGCAGACCAATGTTCCTTCGACGCAGCCACCGGAAGTGGCTCCCGTGCCGGGAGTGCCCGGCGCCCAGGAATATGTCG
>DASRKU010000327.1:0-7952 GCA_035648815.1 Verrucomicrobiia bacterium
TTCCCGCCCCTGAGCGCCGCTGAAGTCGGCACACTCCATACGCTATCGCGCTCGCCTGATGCCATGACGACGAAAATTTCTTCAGCGGCCGCGCTGCAGGCGTGACTACGGCTTCTTCAGACCGGGCGGGGTCGGGGCAAACCATCGCAGGGCCAGACCGTTCGCATTCACGTCAGCCGAGTAGACGGAGAAGGAAAAGTAACGGGCGATTTTTTCAAAAGGCGGCAGGAGGGAAAAATCCATCCAATCCTTCAAGGTCTGCGGGCCAGTGAAAGCCGGTATGCCTGGAACGGAGAATCCGCCATTTGTGGCGCCGGAGTTGGACACATTTCGGAGCTGTTCGAAAACGGCTCGGGAGGTTTCGGCCTGGTTCTCGTATCCAAACCAGCCGGTACTCATGCCGCCCACTTTTGCCGCCGCTTCAACCAGCCCGGCAGTGTCACGCAATGTCTTTCCCTTGGCTTCGCTGCTGCGGAGAAACTCCTCCAGCATGGAGACATCGGCGCTGAATGCCACGTAGCCTCCGCTGGCCACGCCATTGAAAGTCCGCGGAGCGGTCCTGGCCAGGCCCGCAGTGGGGGATGGCAGGGCCGGCACAGGCAGCGAAAAAATTTTGCGTCCGAGGAATTCGCGTTCCGGAAGGTTGCCTGCGTCGGCATTCCAGAGCACTCCCAGGCTCTTGATCGCCGCGGCAAGGTGATCGGGCTGCGGCGAGCTCAGCAGCAGGAGCGAAGGGGGCGACCTCAATTCCGCAAGGCTGCTGCCCTTGGGAGCCTTCTGATAAGTGATCACGTCATCGCCAAGGTTGTCGAAAAGATTCTTTCGAAGGTCAAATCCCGGGTCTTTGCTCTTGGCGTTGGCGTTCGCGGTATCCAGCAGCAAATTGACCCCGCTCAGCAGTTGCGGACTGATGGCGTTCATCATTGTCTGGAGCGTGGCCCAGGCTTTCTGGCCATCCACCCTGCAGCGGCGGAATTTGACGACATCGGCCGGGACGAACATGGGCGGGCTGGATTCCTTGCCATGGGTGGGCAGCAGTTTGAACACGCCCTGGCGGCTGGAGTCCGGGACACCCACGAACACCTGCAATGAAGAGCCTTCATCCGAACTGCGGAAACTCATCGACAATGTTTGCAGCCCGCTCAGGCCCATGGCCGCCATGATTTTCGCCGGGTTCAACATGGCGAAAGGATTGGGCGGTTCATCCTCACTTTGCGAGGGCTTGGGCGTCAGCAAATCGATGCACAATTTCAAGTTGGCCCAGCCGTACGCGGGCGCCTCTCGAAACCACGCGGACCGGTTGGCTTCGTAAGCGGCCATGTCGCCCAGCCCAGGCATGGCGCCGCCCGTCAGGCGAACCATGATCTTTTCCACAGCGTGAGTGGAATTGCCGATGATCAGCAGAGATTCAAACTGGCCCAGGATGATGTCCTTGCCGGTGGCGGCCTTATCCTTCTCATCCTTGTCATCCGGCACAGAGTCCGATTCGGGTTGCGAAAATACTTTTTGGAGTGCTTTGGGCATCTGATCGCCGGACAAAGGGACAACGGAGAAGTCGACTCCGCGAATCTTTTCTGTCCGGATCGATTTGCCGGAATCGATCCATTTTTTGCGGAGTTCCGACAGATCCTTTTTCAATTCATCCTGTTTGGCTTTGGTATCGATCAGCAGGAGCATGGCTGGGGCGGGTGTGCCCGGGCCTTGCCAGCCGTTTTGGGTCAAGGCAAGAGTCGCCTGGCCCTGGGCCAGACTCGCGTAATCGGCGATGCGAATGCCCAATTCACGTTCCAGAGGCTGCGCGAATTCCTCGTTCCACCGGGCCAGGAACTTGTCCTTAAACGGTTTCATGGCCGGATCGTTCCACAGGCGTCCCTGGGGACACTTGTTCCAGACCTGGCGCATGGCCACGAAATCCGGCACGGTCACCATCAACATTGTGTCATCCGGCAGGATTTTTTCAGGGGATGGAATAGCGCCAAAGCTGTTGAGAGCCACCAGGGCGGCGGTTGCAACCAGGGTCCTAACGCAGACGGTCAAATTGATGGCAGGGCTGCGCTGCGCGCAGCCGGACGCACACAGTGCGCCCCTACCGTGCGGCAGACTGGAAGCCTGCGTTACGACGGGGTGCGATGCGCTAAAAACGCGTGGATGCATACAGGGTCGGTGGGCCCGGGTTTTCTTTTATTCGTCCGCCGCTGGATGGCGGACATGGCTGGGGGGTTGGAGGTAGCGATACGGATTGCTCGGGTTGTCATTGGAGTACGCGAACGCATCCCGATGCTCGAGGAAATATTTGACGGATTCAATCGGAATGGCGAAACCGAGGCCTTCGCCGAAAGTAATTTTCATATTTGTGATGCCGATGACTTCGCCGCCCATGCTGAAGAGGGGGCCGCCGCTATTGCCGGGGTTGATCTGGGCTGTGGTCTGGAGGTAGAGCTCGCCCTGGAGCTCTCGGGTTTTCGTGCTCAGGATTCCCTCCGTGACCGTCCGCTCGAGGCCCAGCGGGCTGCCAATGGCAAACACGCGCTCGCCGACGGCCAGGGCGTCCGAGCTTCCCAGCAGCACATGCTTGAATTTTGGCGCATCTTTGTCATCGATCTTCAGCAGAGCGAGATCCTCAAACTTGTTAATGGCGACGATGCGGATCTGCTTATAGGCTCTCCGGGTCAGTTGCCCGTCCTGTTCAAAATAGACCTCCACGGTGATTTGTGTTTCTCCTTCGATCACATGGAAATTAGTCATGAGGAAGCCGTCTTCGTTGATGATGAATCCCGATCCCAGGCCGCCCGGGGTGCGGACCTGCACGACGGCTTCGCCCCATTCCTTCACCAGGTCGCGCACGCTCCGCTCGGGCAACGGTTTGTCGAGCGACGCATAGAACCCGGGATTGAGTTCGGGACTGGCAGATTTCGTCGCAACCTGCTTTGCGGGGCCGGGCAGGACATCCGATTTGGAAATTTTGACGATCTGCGCGCGCGGGATGGAGAGAACGGTGTAGCCGATATCAACGACGACCTGATCCCGTTTTTCGGTCAGGACTTTGCCGACCACTGCGGCCTTGTCGTGCAACTGGATTGTGTCAGCCAAGGCTGGCGGCGCAGCGCAACAAAGCAGGGCCAGTCCGATGACAGTCTTCTTTGACATAGCATGACGGTAGTCAACGAATGTTGCTTTGACAAGCATCCGCCTTCGCTGAAGCTACGGCGGACAAGGACGGCGGACATGTGGGACACGCCGCAGGGCGGGGTGAGGGTTCGGGAGTGGATACGGTAGGAACGGCGCTGCTGCGCCGTTAGCGCCGCGTTCAGCGGCGCAATCTGCAGCCCCTGTTTTGCGCGAGTGGATAATTCCGTTCCGCCCGCTGAGACGCGGGCGGGCCATCGCACAGCGATGGCGCTACCGGCCGCAGCGCAGCCCTACCGGCGCATCTGGGTCGCGGCGCGGAACAGCCGCAACTGGCCATGGCTGTATCGTCCGCCGATGAACTCCATGGCTCCGCTCAGGTTTCCATACCCGTGCCGGGCGAAGGCGGCTGCTATCTCCTGCTCAGCCCGGGGGTCCAGAACTCGGCGAAGGTCAATTTGTTCGCCGGCCCTTAAGGCATCTTCGAGATGACCGTAAATCGTGGATTCCTTCAACTCACGAATCGCTGCGATTTCCTCAACCGATTTGCCGCCCGTAAACAGCCGCAGTGTTTCTGCAGCCGTGTCATTGAGGGAGGATCGGGCGCGGGCCGGGGGAACCGCGAAAGAATCATCGGCGAAGATTTGTCGCGGGTTGCCGCGCAAGTGTGCTGCGATGGCTGCCATGAAGGGCTGCCCGAATTCGGTTTGCTTCTTTTCACCAACGCCGCTGATGCGGGAGAATTCCAAATCGTTCTGCGGATAAAATCTGGCCATCTGCCGCAGTGAAACGTCGGAAAAGACAATGTAAGGCGGCAGGCCACGGCTGTCGGCGAGTTGTTTTCGAAGCTGGCGCAGGTTTTCGAACAGAGTTTCGTCGCACGCAATTTCCCCGGCGCGCCGGATGACGGCTTCGGGAGCGGCGACAGGTTTTGTGAGAACGATTTTTTGCCGGGATTTCAGCGCGAGGCGGCCGGCTTCGGTCAGTTCGGCCACATTGAACCTATTGGCGTTTTGCTGAAGCAGGCCCAATCGCACCAGTTCCCGCCCAATCGCCGCCCATTCGGCGCGGGTATGTTCGGAGCCGATTCCGTAGGTGGAGAGTGTCTGGTGTTCCCATTTGCGGATCTTCTCCGTTTCAGCGCCGGACAGAACTTCCACGACGTGCTGAATGCCGACACTGAAGCCGCTTTGGGCCCGGATGCGGTAGACGCAGGAGAGGAATTTCTGGGCCGCCAGGGTGCCGTCCCAGGTCTGGCGCGGGGCAAGGCAGTTGTCGCAGCCGGCGCAACCTGCATTGGTTTGCTGTTCGGCCTTTGCGGTCTCGGGTGAAAACTGCTCGCCGAAATAGTGCAGCAGGTATGCCCGCCTGCATGTGGCGCACTCGGCGTAGTGGACCATCAACTCGAGCTGCTCTCTGGCAATCTCGCGCTCCCTCGCATCGGGTTTCTCTTCAATGAAGCGGCCGTATTTGATGCGATCGCCCGGGCTGAACAGCAGCAGGCATTCGGCTGGCAGGCCGTCGCGGCCGGCGCGCCCGGTTTCCTGGTAATAACTCTCGATGTTTTTCGGCAGGTCATAATGTATGACGAACCGGACGTTGGGCTTGTTAATGCCCATGCCGAAGGCAATCGTCGCGCACACGACCCGCACTTCGTCGCGCAAAAACATTTCGTGCGTTCGACTTCGTCCCTGGTGTTCCATGCCCGCATGGTAGACCGCTGCGGAGACCCGGTCGGCATTCAGCCTGGAGGCGAGGTTTTCGGCCGTTTTCCGCGCCTGGCAATAGATGATGCCGCTTTCGCGCGGACGTCCCCGCACGAATTCGAGCACCTGCGCGTAGGCCTGTTTCTTCGCCGAGACGCGATAGGTCAGGTTGGGCCGGTTAAAGCTGGCGACGTAACGCGCCGGGTCGCGCAAGCGCAGTTGGACGACGATATCGCGCCGGACCCGTTCGGTGGCGGTGGCTGTGAGGGCCATCATCGGCACGGAGGCAAGCTGTTCCCGGAGCGTCGCGAGCTGCCGGTATTCGGGCCGAAAATCGTGTCCCCATTCGCTGATGCAATGGGCTTCATCGATGGCAAACAGGTTTGCTTTCCAGCGCTTGAGGTCCTCAAAAAATCCGGGCTGCATCAGCCGTTCGGGCGCGACATACAGGAGCTGGAACCTGCC
Organism: Verrucomicrobiia bacterium; assembly: GCA_035648815.1. Taxonomy (GTDB): domain Bacteria; phylum Verrucomicrobiota; class Verrucomicrobiia; order Limisphaerales; family BOG-1460; genus DASRKU01. Next base: position 5,298 of record DASRKU010000327.1, read on the forward strand.
ATCGTGCAAACCTTTCAGGCGCGACCGCGATTCCATCGCGGCGAGTGAGGAGTTGAGGAACGTGGCGGCGACCCCTGCGGCATGGAGGGCGTCGACCTGGTCCTTCATCAAAGCGATCAAGGGGGAGACGACGACCGTCAGGCCTGGACGCAGGAGGGCCGGCAATTGGAAGCACAGCGATTTGCCCCCTCCGGTGGGCAGGACGGCAAAGACGTCCTTGTCAGCCAGTGTGTCCTGAATGATTTGCTCCTGCAAAGGCCGGAAAGATGTGAACCCGAAAACCCTTTTCAGAACCGTGTGCAACTCGCCCTGTTTGCCATTCACGCGGGACAGTGTAGCACCCGCGAATTGTTGGACAAGCGTGGAGAAATGGGTGGGGCTGCGATTTGACGTGCGCGACAGCGTGTGGAGTGCGCCGCAGTCCAAAACCTGGCGGAGTTATTAGGCTTCGGTCAGGTTGTTTCGACCGTGGCGCTGCGGCTTTGCTCGGCGCGTTTCCGCTGCACCTGGTTTAAAATCTTCTTGCGCAGCCGCAGATGGTTGGGCGTGGCCTCCACGTATTCATCCGGGCCGATGTATTCCAGCGCGCGCTCCAGGGACATCTTCAAGGGAGCGTTGAGCTGAATGCCTTTGCCATCACCCTGGGACCGCATGTTGGTAAGCTTTTTGGCTTTGCACGGATTGACCGGGATGTCGTTTTCGCGCGCGTTTTCGCCGACGATCATGCCCTTGTAGATTTTCTCCCCGGGTTCCACCATGAGCCTGCCGCGTTCCTGGATCATGTTCAGGGCGTAGGACATTGCCTCACCGTCTTCCATGCTGACCAGCGACCCATTTTTTCTGGCGGGTATTTCACCGCGATCGGGACCGTATTGGTGGAACAGGTGGCTCATCACCCCCAGCCCGCGGGTCATGTTCACGAGATCAGTCTCAAAACCAATCAGCCCGCGCATAGGGATCAATGCCTCGATGCTGACATGGACGCCGTGATGGCTCATGCTCTGGACTTCCGCTTTTCGGTTGGAGAGATTTTCCATCACCGGCCCCATGTTTTCCTTCGGGATTTCCAGGAACAACATCTCGATAGGCTCCAGAAGCTGGCCATCGGCGCTTTTGCGGTAGATCACTTCGGGCCGGGAGACCAGGACCTCATGGCCTTCGCGGCGCATTTGTTCGACGAGAATGGCAATCTGCATCTCACCGCGCCCGGACACATTGAAGATCTTGGGATCATTGGTCTGCGTGATTCGCAAGGAGACGTTGGTGCGGATTTCCTTGACGAGGCGTTCCCAGAGATGCCGGGCGGTGACCAGTTTTCCGTCCTGGCCGCCCAAAGGTCCGTCATTGACCGCGAACTGCATTTGAATCGTGGGCGGGTCGATCGGGATATAGGGCAGAGCGCCGCGCTCGGGGTTGTCGGCGATCGTTTCGCCGATGAAGACGTCTTCGAAACCGGTGATTCCCACAATGTCGCCTGCGTGGGCTTCCGGGACTTCCACGCGTTTAAGGCCTTCGAAATGGTAGATCATGGTGACTTTGCCATGGGAGATTCTCCCATCACCATGCAGGCAGCAGGCGGGTTCGGCGGCTTTGACCTTGCCCAGGAGGATTTTTCCGAAGGCAATACGTCCGAGGTAATCGCTGTAGTCCAGGTTTGCCACCAGGATCTGGAATCCTTCGCCGGCCCGGGCGCGCGGTGGCGGGATATATTTCACGATGGCGTCGAACAAGGGTTCCATCGTTCGGGGCCCGGCATCATTCATGTCCAGCTTGGCGTACCCTTCCTTTGCCGAGCAGAAAACGAACGGAAAATCCAATTGTTCATCCGTGGCCTTGAGGGAAATGAACAATTCAAAAACCTCGTCCAGGACCTTTTTGGGATTGGCGTTATCGCGATCGATTTTATTGATGACAACGATGGGTTTGGCGCCAGCCTCGAGGGCTTTTCGCAGGACGAACCGGGTTTGCGCCTGGGGGCCGTCGGCCGCGTCCACCACGAGCAATACCCCGTCGATCATGTTCATGATGCGCTCGACTTCGCCGCCGAAATCGGCGTGGCCGGGAGTGTCGACGATGTTGATATGGTAATCTTTATATTTGAAAGCGGCGTTCTTGGCGCGGATGGTGATGCCTTTTTCGCGTTCGAGGTCCATCGAGTCCATGATGCGTTCCTCATGGGAGATGGCCTGGTTGGCGCGGAAGGTACCGGATTGTTTGAGCAAACAATCGACCAGCGTGGTTTTGCCGTGGTCCACGTGGGCGATAATGGCGAGATTACGAATATGCTGCATTTGTCGAGCCGGTTAATGTGCCTTGAACAGGCCAAAGGTCAAGCCTGCGCAGAGGGAGTCTTGCGGGCACCGGGCGCATTTCACTTCTTTGGGTGGTCCCTCTGAATCCTAATCCTACTCTTAATCCTAATCCCTTTCGTGCATCCAGTAATCGGAATTAGCCCTTGAATCAGCGGCTCGAGCCAGGCGGTGAACGCCAAGGTATTCCCTAAATCTCCAGCTTTTCGTGGTCAAAGAGCGTATTCATCAGATTAGGATTAAGAGAAGGATTAAGATTAGGAACCTCGACCGCGCTACCCAAAAAAGTGAAATGCGGCCTTGCGGGTTGGGGTGGAAATGCGGGCGCAGGGCGGAGGGATGGGGG
>DASRKU010000328.1:0-5521 GCA_035648815.1 Verrucomicrobiia bacterium
AATTTGAAATTTGAAGCCTAATGATTGAGGTCTTCCTTCACAAAAATGCGCAGCCCGACGCCAAAAGCCACGAGGGAGTACGCCGCAGATAATCCCATCATTTTCCAAACCTCAGGACGCCACTGGCAATCGATGCCTTGCGCGTATTGCTGGAGAATGATCCAGGAGTACTCGATATACCTGGTGAAAATGTAAGGATCCAGCCCCACCAGGTGTTTGGTGAGGTCAACGATGAACAGGGTGCTGATGGCCACGGCCACGGCCGCCCCGGGGCTGCGGACGATGACGGAGATGAACAAGGCGTACATGACCAGGGCGGCGAGTGGAATCCAGCTCAAAGCGAACCCGATCAAAAACTCCCGCGACGCGCTGCCCCGGCTGTAAACGGTCCCAAAGGCATCGCTTACCGCGCTGAAGTCATAATGGATTTTGGCCAGCGCCACGGAGAACAGCAGCGCCGCGATGGAGAGGACGATCATGTAGAGCATTCCCGCGGCGGCCTTGGCCAGGTATAGTTCCCAGCGATGCACCGGAGCGGCCAGCGCGGCCCGGATTGTCCCGGTCCCGGTTTCTTCGGCCAGCAGCATGGCCGAGAACACGATGATAAATACCGGGCCAATATCGCTGAACACTAATTGCATCGAGAACGCCACGTATCCCCACGCGTTCGCGGTGGCCGCTTCGCTAAGCCGGCCGCCCATGAAATAAGCGATGACGCACACCAGCCCCACGACAACAATGCCGAAGTAATGCAGCTTGCGCCGCACTGCCTTGGCGATTTCGTTTGTGAGCAGCGGTAGAAACTGGCTATGCATGTTTCTGCCTGTCGGGTTCATTCGTCGCCCGGTTCGTTTTGTCTCCCGTGATGGCCAGAAAAAACTCCTTCAACGTCTTCTGTTTCGGTGTGATTGCCGAGACCCTGAACCCTGCCTGTTGCAGGTGTTGGTTCAGCCAGGCGGAATCGTTTCGCGCCAGAGTGATCTCCAGCATGTCCGACCCAATGAATTCCACATGCCGGATCTGTTCCTGGTTCTTCAGGAAATCGCCGTCCGGCACCCTGTCCTGAAAGGTGACCCGGATGATCCGCTCGTGCGGTTTCAAAAGATCCCTCACGTTGCCCGACGCGACAAGATGCCCGTGATTGATGACAAATACCCTGTCGCAAAACTCCTCGATTTCCGACATCAGGTGGCTCGAAATGAAAATCGTGAGTCCATCGTTGCTCACCTTCTCGCGAAGAAAGGATAGCACTTCATGGGTTCCTTCGGGATCCAATCCGTTCGTCGGCTCGTCCAGGATCAGGAGCCGGGGCCGGCCGAGCATGGCCCGGCCGATGCCAAGACGCTGTTTCATGCCCGTGAAGTAAACACGGACGGCGTCGTGTTGCCGCTCCGCCAATCCAACGCGTTCCAGGACCTCATCGATCTCGCGCGCAGAAACGTTGTCCAGCAGGCGCGCGGTCATTTCGAGATTCATGCGGCCCGAGAGATACTCGTAGAAGGCGGGCGATTCGACGGTGACACCCACCGAGCGGATCGCTTTCTTGTAATCCTGCCAGATATCCGTGCCGAAGATGCGGATGTGCCCGGAACTGGGCCGGACCAGCCGCGGGATCATGTACAACGTGGTGCTTTTGCCCGCCCCATTCGGCCCCAGGAAACCGGCCATGAGCCCAGGCTGTATCTCCAATGAAAGTTCATCCACCGCGGTGATGCGTCCAAACCGCTTGGATATGCTTTCCAAAACCAGCGCCGGCCCCGATTCAATCATGGAGTCCCGCCTTTCGCTCGCTGGGATTGCGACAGGTAAATGAAAACGCGCGGATCGTCCGGTCCTCGGAGGATAATATCTGAGAGGCCGTCGCCATTGAGGTCCTTGATTTCAAAATAACCCTTCATCGGCGTTTCAAATGTCATGGCGGGCTCGGGGGTGAACCCCCGCGCATCTTTCGTGCTGAAATGAACAGCCCACTGCGTTACCGAGCGCTGCACCACAAAATCCGGCCGGCCATCGCCATTGAAATCGCCACAAATAAATATCGGCCATTGTTCCAGCACCGTGCCGGAGAGGATCGCTCTCGTGGCGAGAACCGGCTCCGCGTTATGGGAGAATGCGCCATTGTTGAACGACCTGGTCGTAAGCTCCCATTCAAGCCCGCGCGAGAGAGCTGCTTCCAACACGCTATTCAAAGATGTCAGCCGGCTTTTCAAATCAAGCAGAATCAGTTCATAGCTGCCATCGCCCCTGAGATCGCCGACAGGCGAGACCCGCTCCGGCGAATCCACGGGTATCGGAAGTCCCCGGCAGTGCAGAACCTGCGATGGCTGCTCCGGGAGTTTGCCGTCAGCTCCCCGCAGGAACACGTAAATGTCCGTCTTGAATTGCAGCTCGCCACCGAGCTGCCAAAGCACCAGGTCCGGGCGGCCGTCCCCATTCAGATCCACCTGTTTTATCCCAGGCTGACGTCTTGCGCTGGATGTCTTTTTGATGTCCTTGATGAGCTTCCCGATAGCCTCGTTCTCGGGCTTGACATCGATGTCCGGCTGGTCGAGCCGGTCGATTCGGCGCTTCCGGGGATCCCTCATGTCTTCTCCAGATTCTTCCGCGTGCGTGTCGCTGTTTGTTGGACTGAAAGTTTGAGCGATGAACAGGCTGCGCGAAGGGCTTGCCCCCACGTTCCACCCCTTGCTGCGGCTGCCGAACCAAATGCTTCGTTTGGATTCCAGAGGGATGGCCTCTCCATGGCTCCATTCAAAAGCTTTGTTGCGCCGATACAAGATCACTTCCGAGGCCGAGATCACAGGGATCGGGGCATCTGGAGCGAAGGAGACCAGGCTCGGGGGATCGGCGCTCGTGAATACCTGCGCGGCCTTGACCAGCGTTCGCGGTTCCGACTCGAACCTGCCGCCGTTTTCGCGAAAATAAACCAAGCCAGTCGAAGTGGACATCAACAGTTCCAGGCCCGGATGCGAATCCACATCAAAGGGCGTGATCCACGCGGTATGCGGCGGCAGATCGATCACCTGGTCCGGAGCGTTGGTAAATCCTGTCGCGCGCTGCCGATAAATCAGAAGCTTGTTCTGGCCTGGATCAATCGCAAGCAGATCGCAGCGGCCATCATTGTCCAGATCGTCAAAATGCGAAAACCCCGCGGAACTCGGCAGTGCGATCATCTGCCACTGGAAGGAGTTGGTTGCCGCCCCGAGATCAGCGGCGCCGAGCAAGGCCAGCAGAATACAATATCTCAGCCAAAATCTCATTTGGTTTGGCTGATGAAGATCCGGAACAGGTCTCGCTTATGGATTTTCACGATCAAATCACTTACCCCGTCACCGTTGAGATCCTGTACCCCCCACCACTCGATCGGATCGGGACAGCGGAACCGGATATCGGCCTCGGAGTTGAATCCTTTTTCCCGGGAAACGAAAAAGTAAACCGAGATGGCATCTTTGCGGTCTCTCGCCAGCAAATCCTTTTTGCCGTCCCCGTTGAAATCGCCGTTCAGGCTGACGGACTGCTCGTAGTAGAGGCGTTGATCCGAATACACCAGCGGCGGTTGCTGCAAGTGAATGGGCACGCGGCGTTGATAATCCGGTTCTTTGGAGAACCCAGCGCCGGGGCGGTAATAGTGGATCTTCAGGTTCAAATCAACTTGTTCGGTCGTGATGGCTTTGCGGAATCCCTCGCGGGTATCCAGTGGGATGTAGCCCAGGACCATGTCGACGTAACCGTCGCCGTCCATATCCACCATTGGAAGGGCGGGTTCCCAGTCATCCTTGCGAAACACTTGTTGCGGCTCGGCCGGAATCCGGCCGCGTTGGTCCGCAAGATACGTTTCCACCAATACTTTGCCTGACGGAATGCCCGGGAAGAAGGAAGGTTCGTCCGACCGGGTGCTCTTGATCAAATCCAGCTTGCCATCCTTGTTGATGTCGATCCACCACAGCGTGTCGCGCCATTTAGTCTTATTGGTATAAGTCAGCGCCGGCTCCATCGCAAACAGGCCATCGGCCTTCTGCAAATGCACGGAATATTTCTGCACCCCGCTCAGATCCTGGTTCATCAACATCAGGTCCTCTCGACCGTCGCCATTCACGTCGACAAGGTTGATGCTGAGCCTGAAGCCCTCGGTATAACCGGAATTGCCGGACAAGAACCGGATGTGGGTATCGATGGCCTCATCGAACAATTGCGCCTGGCGCCATCCGTCGCGATGCTGCCAGACCTGGAGGCCTGCCGCGGTGGGCACAAGCACCAGCGGCCAACCCGTCCCCGTCTCTGCCGACAAAGGAAAGTACACCACCGGCATCTCGGACAATTCTTTCGGAACAACGGTTTGCTGCTGGATGATTTGCCGGCGCGTCGGCGGCCCCGTCCGATTTGTGAAACACAATTCGGTCACGCCTTCACTCGTCATCACCAACAAACTCTCGGCCTTTTGTCCCATCCTCGCGGGCCATACGATCGAGGGCCGGTCATCGAGACGATATTGCTGCCGGGATTTTCGGGCGAAACCTTGCTTTGAATCCTGGTAGAAAACCGAAAAGTTCAGGCCATCGAATACCACGGCGTCCTTGAGGTGATCGCCATCCAAATCGCAAAAAAAGATTTCCGACGCCTGGGCTTCGATTTCGCTTGAGCTGAACATCGGTTCGGCGGCAGCCAATGGAGCGTCGATGAAGGCAACGCCTAAAATGAGTGGCAGGAATAATCTGAGGCTGTCCATCTTCGCTGCCGTCCATGTTCGCAAACAAATCTCAAATCTCAATTATCAAATTGCTGCAAACCGGGAGCTTTCGATGCGCTTCGCGTTCGCCGTGCCCGCAGTGCTGCACCAATGCGCCAGCACCTGGAGTGCGTGCGCTTCAGCGCCGCTGTGCGTTGACTGCAAAACATGGCGCAATCAGTCCAGATCAGCAGTGCCGCGTTCTCCCTCTCCCGTCGGACGGGAGAGGGCCGGGGTGAGGGTTTTGGTTCCCTTTCTGACAATTTTTTGAATTACGCAACTCGCCCCTGGTAGGGCTGCGCTGCGCGCAGCCGGACGCGCGCAGCGCGCCCCTACCTTGCCGAAATCCACTGGCGTCAGACAGGACTGCGGATAAACTCCGCATCATCAACATAGAGAAACCATGAAAGATCATCGACCGCTATTCGCCGTGTCGGTTGCCCTGTTGTTCGGAGCTCATGCCGTTCATGCACAGGAATTGCGTTTTGTTCAGCAACGCACCGCCAACGGCGTGCTGGAAGGCGTCGTCAGCGCGGACGGGAAGGTCCGCACGTTCAAAGGCATCCCCTACGCCGCGCCACCGGTTGGGCCGCTGCGCTGGAAGGCGCCGCAGCCGCCCGCGCCCTGGACCGGGGTCCGGAAAGCCGTCGATTACGGTCCGCGTCCAATGCAGGGACGCATCTACAGTGACATGATTGTTCACGATGCTGGCCCGAGTGAGGATTGCCTGTATTTGAACTTGTGGATGCCGGAACAGGGTCCACACAAGAAACTGCCGGTGATGGTTTGGATCTA
>DASRKU010000329.1:0-4941 GCA_035648815.1 Verrucomicrobiia bacterium
CACCCCGGCCCTCTCCCATCCGATGGGAGAGGGAGAACTGGTTCACGCGTTCGGTGGAAACCAAGGCTCAATTAAATCCAAATCGCTCGGTGCTGTTCCCTCTCCCATCGGATGGGAGAGGGTCAGGGTGAGGGTTTGGTGTCGTTTCTCCTTCGCATTTCGCCCTTCGACCTTTCTTCAAAGCCCTTGCCGGATGCCGCCGGCTGCATTAGTTTTCGCAAACTATGGATAATGACCAAACTCCACCTGCCGCACCGCCGCCGTTAAGGCCACCTCCCGTCATTGCTCCGGCGCCCCAGGGCGATCCGGCCCGACGCGGGCGCGGGCGCGGATGGATGGTCCTGGCGATTGTGCTGCTGGCTTTGCTGGGCTTGAGCGTGCTGGCTAATTTGCGCCACTGGGCGCATGGCGTCATCAGCATGGGCGCCGGGCATACCCACTTGGCGGGCCCAAAGCTGGATGAGGTGTTGATAGAAGACAACGACGCGTCTGCGAAGCTCGCCGTCATCGATGTGAACGGGATTATCACAAGCCGCATGTCCGACCAGGGCGGTTACACGATGGTCGACGTCGTGCGAGCGGAATTGGACCGGGCCAAGGAGGACACAAAGGTGAAAGGTGTGTTGCTGCGGGTGGATTCGCCCGGCGGGGAAGTTCTCGCTTCAGACGAAATTTACCGGCTGCTGACGGATTTTCAGAAGGAGTCCGGCAAACCCGTGATCACATCCATGGGCAACCTGGCCGCCTCCGGCGGATACTATGTTTCCTCCGCGTCACGCTGGATCGTGGCCAACGACCTGACCATCACCGGCAGCATTGGCGTGATCATGCACACCTGGAATTACCGAACCCTGATGAACAAGGTGGGATTGCTGCCGGAGGTGTACAAGAGCGGAAAATTCAAGGACATGTTGAGCGGCGAACGCAAACCCGAAGAAATCCCGATCGAGGAACGCGCCATGGTCCAGGGATTGATCGATGAGACTTACGCGCGATTTGAAGAGGTTGTCGCCGAGGGGCGGGATGCTGCGCACCGCAAAAACCAGGCTCAAGGCAAAGTTCTGGCCAATAATTGGAAGGACTATGCCGACGGCCGCGTCTTTTCGGGATCGCAGGCTTACGATCTTGGATTCGTGGACGAACTCGGAAATTTCCGCGATGCCGTCAAGCGGGCAAAGAAGATCGCCGGCATCGCCCAGGATGCGAACCTGATCCAGTACCGGCAGCGCTACGATCTGTCGGATGTTTTTCGCCTGTTTGGAAAGAGCAAGGCGCCAGTCATCAAAGTGGACCTGGGGATGGATATCCCCAAGCTGGACGCGGGCTGCCTGTATTTCCTGTGCCCCACTTTTGTCCGCGGAGAGTGATACTTCGGGTCGGGCGCACTCTGTCCTCCTGCGCGATGTCAGGGCGGCGGCGAGAAATGCCCGGCAGCGAAGTCCAGATTGATATGGCAACCCTGTTTCACACGAGATGAATTCCTCAAAGACCCTCCTGATCGTCGCCGACAGCGAGCATGACGCGGACATGCTCTACGCGGTGGGAATGTTTGTTCCCGATCCTTTCATTTATCTTCGCGTCGGGGGAATTCCCCACGTCGTCATGAGCGACCTGGAAATCGGTCGCGCCCGGCAGCAGGCCTCCCATTGCCGCGTCCTCTCTCACAGCCATTACCAGGACAAGCTGCGCAAGCTGGGCGTGCCCAAACCCGGCATGGCCGACGTCATCGAGTATCTCATGCGGGAGAAAAGGGCGAGGTCAGCGGTTGTGCCCGGAAATTTCCCGCTCGGGCTCGCGACGGAATTGCAGAAGCGGCAGGTCCGGATAGCGCCGGCGCCGGCTGGCATCTTTCCGGAACGGGAACGAAAATCCGCGGCCGAAGTGAAAAAAATATCCGAGGCGCTGCGAATGGCTGAATCGGGAATGTCCGAGGGAATCCGGGTGCTCCGGGAGGCAAAGATCGGCAAGCGACGCCGATTGACATGGCAGGGAACGCCCCTCACCTCGGAGAAATTACGGACGGTGATCGACACGGCCATTCTTCAAAAGGGCGGTCTGGCAAATCACACCATTGTGGCGGGCGGCGACCAGGGTTGTGACCCGCACGAGAGCGGGCATGGACCTTTGCGAGCCCATGAGCCGATCATTCTCGATATTTTCCCGCGGTCCCAGAAAACGGGATTTTTTGGGGACATCACGCGCACCGTGGTGCGCGGCCGTGCCAGTGAGGCGGTTCGCAACCTGTATGAATCCGTGCGGGCGGCCCAGGAGCTGGCATTCCGAAAAGTAAGGAAAGGCGTCGTCACCATGGAGATTCATAAATCCGTGCAGGATATGTTCAAACAACAGGGCCACCCGACAGGGAAACGGGGGGGGCGCATGGAAGGGTTCTTCCACGGAACCGGCCACGGGCTGGGCTTGGAAATCCACGAAGCTCCAAGAATCGGGAGCAATTCGAGCTGCGTTTTGGAAATCGGCAACGTGGTGACCGTCGAGCCCGGGCTTTATTATCCTGGCGTGGGAGGGGTTCGATTGGAGGATGTCGTGGTAGTTACGGACAGGGGTTCCAGAAACCTCACTCATTTTGAGAAGATCCTGGAGCTTTGAGCTGAGACAACTTGCCCGGGGAGCGACACGGGACGCGACTTCCTGGCTCGGGCTTCGCACCGGCTTCTGATCTTCTTGGCAGGATTTTGAATAAAAACGGGGTATTTACAGTCTGGTATAAGGCAGGCTTGGGCTTGAACGTAATGCTGAAACAAGTTGTCACATGATTAAACACTGCGCGATTTCCAGCCCACGGTGGGTTGCATCTGCAGTTTACAAGTGAAGCACATTTATGTTTTTTGATCCTCTCTGGCTCCTGTTTGCCATTCCCGGGCTGCTCCTGGGCCTCTACGCGAAGATGAAACTCTCCTCGGCCTATGGGAAATATTCCCAGGTCCCGGCCGCATCGGGTTTAACCGGCGCGGAAGCATCCCGTGAAATTCTCGATCAAGCCGGTCTGAGCGACATCCCGGTTGAACCGATCGATGGCCATTTGACCGACCATTATGATCCCAGCAAGCGGGCCCTGTTCCTGTCGTCGGAAAATTTCCACGGCCGTTCCCTGGCCGCTGTCGGCGTCGCGGCACATGAAGCAGGGCACGCTCTGCAGCAGAAGGCGGCGTACAGTCCCATGCGATTGCGCATGGCTGTCGTGCCTGTCACACAGTTTGCTTCCCAGGCCTACTCCGTCATTTTCCTGATCAGCATATTCATGCTCTGGGCCCACCGGCTCTCCATGTTCCAGCATTTGATTTGGGCCTGCGTGGCTTTGTTCGCCGTCGTCACATTCTTCCAGGTGGTCACCTTGCCCGTTGAATTTGACGCCAGCCGGCGCGCAAAAGAGCAGTTGAGCCGATTGGGAATCGTCCACGCCGGGGAAGCCGACGCCGTGCGTCAGGTGCTTAGCGCTGCGGCCCTTACGTATGTTGCCGGCATGGTCAGCTCGGTCCTGAACCTCCTTTACCTGATTACCCTCGCGCGCGACCGTCGCTCGTAAGGCATTTGTTGATTGAAACATGCGCATGTAAAACTCCCGGTTGGGCATAACCCCCCATACCTCCACTCGACCCGGTTTGATAAGTCAGGTGAAGCGATGAAAGGGAGTTGATGCCATTATTTTTGCTTGGCGAAACCGTGCTGAATTCCTAAATTCAAACTCCGCTTTATTATGGTTTCTAAAACCAAACATCTTAAGACCGCTCACCACAAGAATGGTCAACCCCATTCCCGCGTCTCGGGAGTGCGCACCGCCAGGCTGCCCCGGGGCCGGTCCTCCTACAAACGCGGCAGCGTAAAGCCGAAGGCAGAGAAAGTCCCAAGGCTCGATCCGCAGCCCAGCCCACCGCCGCCCGAGATCAAGACGGAATCGCCCTCCATCGTCCCCCCCGTCGAGCATCGTGAACCCGTCCTTGAGCGGGAACGGCCCAGCTACGACGGCGACACGGCAATCAAGTTGTACCTGCGCGAAATCGGGCAGGTGAAACTCCTGACGCCCCAGGAGGAAATCGAACTCGCCGCGCGCATCAAGAAGGGCGACAAGAAAGCCCGCGAGCAAATGATCAAAGCCAATCTGCGCCTCGTGGTAAAGATTGCCCGCGATTACGAAGGCATCGGCTTGCCGTTGCTGGATCTCATCAGCGAAGGGAACATCGGGTTGATGAAAGCGGTCGAGCGATTTGATCCGTCCAAGGGAGGCAAGCTCTCGACGTATGGATCCTGGTGGATCAAGCAGTCGATCAAGAGGGCTTTGGCCAACCAGTCCAAGACCATACGGCTGCCGGTGCACCTGGTGGACAAGATTTCCAAGATGCGTCGCACGGCCATGCGGATGCAGGAAGAGCTCGGACGCGAGCCGACGGACGAGGAATTGGGCCATGAACTGGGGATTACCTCCTCGCGCGTGTCGCAGATGCGCATGGCTGCCATTCGCCCCGCTTCGCTGGACGCGCCGATTGGCGATGAGGATTCAAATAATTTTGCTGAAGTGGTCCAGGACGAGGCTGCAGACACTCCCTACCAGCAACTGGAGGAAAAGACCGTCACCAAAATGCTCCAGGAAATGGTCAAGACTCTGGATCCGCGCGAAGCGACCATTTTGCGCGCCCGCTTCGGGCTGGATGGCGGCACGGAGAAAACGCTGGAGGAAGTCGGCGCAAAATTCGGCGTCACCCGCGAACGCGTCCGCCAAATCCAGAACATCGCTCTGCGCAAACTGCGCAAGATGATCGAGAAACTCGAAGCCACAAAAGCCTGACCGATTTTTAACCACGGATCAAAAACGTGTTTAACCACGGATGGACACGGATGGACCCAGCGCGGCACGGCCGCAACCACGAATAAAAAGCAACCCTCACCCGGCCTCCGGCCACCCTCTCCCATCGGATGGGAGAGGGA
>DASRKU010000330.1:0-2875 GCA_035648815.1 Verrucomicrobiia bacterium
CCGTAAGGCCAGCCTTTGGGGATTTTTGCCAGGAAAGCGTCCAGGTCGGCGACAAATTGGCTGCCGTGCGCGTATTCCCAGGGTTGAAACCGGGAGAACTCAAAGATCAGCAGACCGGTGCGCGGGCGGAGAACTTCGCACGGCTCGAGGAAGGAGGAGGCGAATAAATCGGCATTCAGAAAATGCTCATTGTTCCTCCCGGCTCGCTCGCCGAATCGATCGAAGTTCGGAAATGTTTTGATCGTGATCTCATCCGTCACCTTGAGGGCGAACTGGAAATCAGGTGGGACTTGTGAGGCCAGCGACTCCAGAGACTGACGGGTGGGAAAGGCGTAGTAGGCGCCGTCCACGCACACGGTCTTGAACACGGAGGCGTATTCGGCGAGGCAATTGCGTTCGAAACGGCTTTGGGCGAATTTGCCGCGCCATTCATAGCGGGCGGCTTCGTAGAGCATGCCGCACCAGCCTGAATATTTCCAGGAGGAGGTGCCGATGAAGATGCCCTGCTGCGCGAGAGCGTTGAGTTGATCCCGGATTTGGCCGCGAACGAAGGGCATCCTCGAAGCTCCTGATTCGGACTGAAAATGTCAAATTTTCAAAGTTCGGATTGCACAGCCGCGGATCAGAGGACACAATATGGCCCATGCGATCCTCAGCTCATTGGAACCGGCGCGTCTGCGTCCTGGCAATGATTTGCATGGCCACGTTGTGGGCCAAAGCTGCGTCGGATTTGCCGGTGTACGGGGATGGATTTGTTAACGGGTTTCGGGACTGGCATTGGACGGGCCTGGACCCTGCCAGCACCGAGTTTATGCATTCAGGGACGAGTTCCATCAGCGTCAAACCGGCTGCCGCCTGGGAGGGCATTTATTTTCATCATCCCGGGTTTGACACCACGCGCTATGAGAGCCTGAGTTTCTGGGTTCATGGCGGCACGAACGGTGGACAGCGTTTGCAGGTGCAGGGCCTGTTGGGAGGGGCGAACCCTCCGAAGGATGTTTATTATCGATTGACCGTTCCGACCGGCGACTGGGCCCAGGTGACGGTCCCGTTGGCTTCACTTGGAATTGATGGACAAAGCAACTGCACAGGCTTCTGGATACAGCTCAGGCCCGGTGGCAGCACCAATGTTTTTTATGTGGACGACGTGCAACTGAACGGGAGAGCTGCCCCGGCGGAAGCTATGACCAGTCCGATGGTGTCTTCGCCGCCGGCGCAGGAGTCGCCGATAGACTGGAACGTGGCGGTGTGGTGTGTCGCGGGGGCGCTGGTGGTGATGACGATTCTTTTGGCATGGGTGGTTGTGATGCTTCGCCGGAGCGGTGTTGGGTCCAGGCGAAATCTTCTGCCCGTTCCGATGGCGATCGCGAAGGGGCTTGGGCCGCATGCCGGCGCCGGATCGCGGGTGGGCCTGGTGTCGGCCGAGTTCGAAGCGTTTGCGGACGAGCATGCGCGCCAGTTGTGGGAGAGAATGGCCTCCGAACTTGCTGAATTTGCCAAGCAAAGCCTGGTTCAAGGGATCTATTCGCAGCGCAGCCGGCTGATAGAGACCCAGCAAAAAGCCCAGGACCAGGTGACGGCTCTCGAAGCGCGTCTGGCGTTGCTGCAACTGCCGTTGGCCGAACGCATCAGTGCTTACGAGGCGCGCATCGAGGAACTTGAAAAGCAGTTGGGCACACGCGATGAAGAGATGCGCGGCATGACGGAGGCCGCGTTAATGTTGATTCGCGACCGGCTGGAAAAGGCCAAGGCTACTGTTCCCGGAAGGTTTAACTGACCATATTCTTATGCGCAAAATCTTGTTTCCACTCCTTTTGGGCCTGGCGCTCTGCGGATGCGCGCGTCATTACGTGATTACCCTTAACAATGGCGTCCAGGTCGGCGCGAAAAGCAAGCCCAAGCTCAAGGGGGGGTATTATACCTTCAAGGACGCCATGGGCGAGCCGTCGCGTGTGCCGGCGGGCAGGGTTAGGGAGATCGCGCCCTCATCCATGGTCAGGCAGCAGGAGCCGCCGTTCGTGCCGACCGTGAGGTAAAGAACTTCTCGACGTACTTTCCAAGGAGGTCCGCCTCCAGGTTGACCGCGTCGCCTACCTTGCGTTCCTTCAAAGCGGTCACCGACCAGGTATGGGGAATAATCCAGATGCGAAACGTCCGCTTCTTCACCGCCGCGATCGTGAGGCTGATGCCATCGACCGCGACAGATCCTTTGAAGATGATGTAGCGCATAACTTCCGCCGGGGCGGCGATGTCGAGCACGTGATCCTGGCCTGTCCTTTCCCAGCGGATAATCTTCCCGATTCCGTCAATGTGTCCGGTGACGAAATGTCCGCCGAATTCGCCTGAAGGCCGAAGCGGGCGTTCGAGGTTCACGAGGGAACCGGGTTGGGCGAATTGGAGGTTGGTTCGGCGCCATGTCTCCTGGAGCAAGTCGAATTGGACGAGCTTGTCTTTGCCGCTGGCGGCGAGCTTTGTTGCGGTAAGGCAGCAGCCGTTCACCGCCAGGCTCTGGCCCATTTTCATTCCCCTTCCGCAAATTCGGGTGCGAACGGTCAACTCGATCGAGTTCGCCGCCGGGCGGATGCGTTCCACGCGGCCGGATTCCTCAACAATCCCGGTAAACATAAGTTCTGCAGTCTGATGTTAACCCACGAGAGCTGTCAGCAACAAATCCGGCCCCAGCCTGCGCCATTTCAGCTCCCGCAATGCAAGAACTTCCTTCAAATCCCCGGCGCCTGTCCCTGCCACCGCGGGCCGGGACCGCGCGCCGCCCAGAACTTTGGGCGCATAAAAAAAAGCAACTCGATGCGCATGGCCCTGGAAAAAAAAAGACGCGTTGACTTCGCCTCCACCTTCAACCAGCAGGCTGGTGACT